>DVJK01000127.1 GCA_018716795.1 Candidatus Scatomorpha merdipullorum
CATAGTCCATCATGCCGGCCTCGTCGTCGCCCTTCGCGCGCAGCTCGACCTGCTTGAGGAAGCGCTCCTTCTGGTCGATGGGGTCGTTGAGCTCCGAGAAGGCGTTGCCCATCTCGCTGCGGCAGATAAAGAGCTCAAAGCGCTCGGTGAGGCGCTTGTCCTTCGGGCTGCGCTTGGCCAGCGGGCTGACGTCGACGGGGTGCATGGTGATGAAGGTGGGCTGCACCATGTGCTCCTCCACCTTCTGGTCGAAGCACTCGTAGAGCGCGTTGCCCCAGGTGGGCTCCTTCCCGGACATGTCCACGCCCGCGCTCTCGGCGGCCTTCACGGCCTCGGCGTCGTCCGTTATGGACATGAAGTCCACGCCGAGGTATTTCTCGACGGCCTCGGCCATGGTCATGCGCGGCCAGCCGGGCGCGAGGGATATGTGCTCGCCCTGCCAGTCGAGCTCATAGGTGCCCAGTATCTCCATGGCCGCGCCGCTCAGCAGGTCCTCGAAGAGGTCCATCATGTCGTTGAAGTCGGCGTAGGCCTGGTAGAGCTCGACGGTGGTGAACTCGGGGTTGTGCCGCGTGTCCATGCCCTCGTTGCGGAATATGCGCCCCAGCTCGTAGACGCGCTCTATGCCGCCGACGATAAGGCGCTTGAGGTTGAGCTCGGTGGCTATGCGCAGGTAGAGGTCGATGTCCAGCGCGTTGTGGTGCGTGATAAAGGGCCTTGCGGTCGCGCCGCCGGAGATGGTGTTGAGCACCGGCGTCTCAACCTCCATGTACCCGCGGCCCTCGAGGAAGCGGCGCACATAGCTCACGAAGCTCGAGCGTATCTCAAAGTTGCGCCGGCTCGCGTCGCTCATGATGAGGTCGACGTAGCGCTGGCGGTATTTGAGCTCCACGTTCGTCATGCCGTGGAACTTCTCGGGCAGCGGACGCAGGCTCTTGGCCAGCAGCGTCACGCCCTGGACGTGGACGGAGATCTCTCCAGTCTTGGTCTTGAAGACGTAGCCCGTGACGCCGATGATGTCGCCTATGTCGAACTTGCGGAAATCCTTGAACTCCTGCTCAGATACGGCGTCGGCGCGGACGTAGAGCTGAATCTGCCCGCGGTCGTCCTTGATGTGGCAGAAGATGGCCTTGCCCATGCCGCGCTTGGACATTATCCGGCCCGCGACGGCGACGGTTTTGTTCTCAAAGGCCTCGAAATCGTCGGTCACTTCCTTCGACCAGGCCGTGCGCTCAAACTTAGTGAGCTCAAAGGGGTCGCGGCCGGCCTCGCGCAGCTCGGCGAGCTTGTCGCGGCGTATCTGCAATATTTCGCTCAGCTCCTGCTCGGGAGCGGCGTTGGTCTTTGTGTTTTCCCCGCTCATACTTCCCCGCTTTCTCAGTCGTTCGTCACGGCGAGGACGGTGAAGTGCATCTCGCCGGCGGGAGCTTCAACGGTGACGGTGTCGCCGACGCGGTGGCCGAGGATGGCGCGGCCAATCGGGCTCTCGTCCGAAATCCGGCCCTGCATGGGGTTGGCCTCCTGGGAGCCGACAATCTGATACTCGACGTCCTCCTTCTCGTCCTCGTCGCGGAGCGTGACGCGGCTGGAGAGGCTGACGACGCCGGCGTCCATCTCGGTCTTCTCTATAATCTCGGCGTTCTCAATGAGCACCTTCATCTCGGCAATCTTGGAGTAGAGCTTGCCCTGCTCGGTCTTGGCCTCGTCGTACTCGCTGTTCTCGGAGAGGTCGCCGAAGCTGCGGGCCTCCTTAATGAGCTCGCTGACCTCCTTCTCACGGACGGTCTCCAGATAATGGAGCTCCTTGACCAGGGAGTCGTAGCGCTCCTGACTCATTTTGAACTTGCTGTCGCCACTCATTGCTATCTTCCTTCCACATATAGTAGTGCGGCAAAACCGCGTTTACGCTGATTGCTAATTATAATTTTATCGCCTTAGCTTGTCAAGGCAGGGTCTACATATTCCACTGCACGGCGGCAACCGCCGCGTTGAGCTGCGCGTCGCCGGTGGCGGTCATGGCCACGGCCTGGTCGGGGATGAGGCCGCCCTGCTCGGCGAGGTCGACGCCCATGGGCGTGAGATACCTGGCCGTGGAGATGTGGACGGCGCTGCCGTCCGTGAGCTCTATGGTCTGCTGGCTGCGGCTCTTGCCCGTCGTGCGCGCGCCGACGATGTCGGCCCAGTTGTATTCCTGGAGCGCGGCGGCGAAGAACTCGGCGGCGGAGTAGGTATACTCGTTCACGAGGACGGCCATGGGCATGTCGAGGCAGACGCTGTCGGACTCGACGGGCGTCTGGTTCCCGGCCTTGTCCACGCTTATGAAGATTGTGCCGGAGGGCAGCAGGTAGTCGAGCAATGTCGTGAGCTCGCTGAGGAGCCCGCCGGGGTTCTGCCGGACGTCGAAGACGAAGCCGAGCGCGCCCTGGCCCAGCAGGGTCTCAATCGCCTTGACGGCCGCCTCGGCGGCGCCGGAGTCGAAGTTGAGAATCTGCACGTAGCCTATGCTCCCGCTGAGCATCCGGTAGCTCACGGGGCTGGTGTACACGACGGAGCAGTTGACGGTGACCTCCGACTTGTCGCCCTTGGAGTTCTGGATGCCGAGCTTGACCGTCTCGCCTATATTGGCGTCCATGAAGCTGCGCGCGTCGCCGACGGTCATGTCGGTGATATCCTCGCCGTTTATGGAGAGGATGATGTCGCCGACGGCGAGGCCGGCGTTGTCCGCCGGGGAGGCGTCGTAGACGCCGGTTATCTTGAGCCCGCCCGTGGCGGCGTCCTTGTCGACCGAGACGCCCATGCCGACGTACTGGTTGGCGGAGTAGAGCTTATAGGCGCTGTACTCGCTCGGGCTCATGTAATAGCTCCACTCGTCGCCGAGGCCCGCGACCATGGCCGCGAAGGCGGAGGCGGAGACGGCCTCCTCGTCCACCGTGCCGACGTAGTATTCGTCAATCACGTTCTTTATCTCGAGGTACTTCATGGCCTGGTTATAGTTGTCCTCGGAGCCTATGCGGTTCCGCTCGCGCTGCACGGTGAGCCCGTAGGTCACGCCCACGCAGAGCACACAGGCCAGTATAAACGCCCAGAGCCTGATTTTTATGCCGAAAACCGCCTTCAAGGCGCGGCCGAATGCGTTCTTCATCCAAACACCTCGGTAAACAGCAACATATGCGTCGGCC
>DVJK01000128.1 GCA_018716795.1 Candidatus Scatomorpha merdipullorum
TTGTCCTGCCGGAGCAGGAGGCGGTATTCGCTGCGGGAGGTCATCATCCTGTACGGCTCGTTCGTGCCGCGGGTGACGAGGTCGTCTATGAGCGCGCCGATATAGGCCTCGCTGCGGCTGAGCACGAAGGGAGCGCGCCCGGCGAGCTTCAGCGCGGCGTTGAGGCCCGCCATGAAGCCCTGCACCGCGGCCTCCTCATAGCCGCTCGAGCCGTTGAACTGCCCCGCGCCGTAGAGCCCGGGTATGTCCTTGAACTCCAGCGTGGGCCGGAGCGCGAGCGGGTCGACGCAGTCGTATTCAATCGCGTAGGCCGGGCGCGTTATCTCCGCGCGCTCGAGGCCGGGTATCGTGTGCAGCATCTCCACCTGCACCTCCTCGGGCATGGAGCTCGAGAAGCCCTGGACGTAGAGCTCGAGCGTGTCGAGGCCCATGGGCTCTATGAAGAGCTGGTGGCGAGGCTTGTCCGGGAAGGTCATGACCTTCGTCTCTATGCTCGGGCAGTAGCGCGGGCCCGTGCCGGTTATGACGCCGGAGTAGAGCGGGCTCCGCCCGAGGTTGGCGCGGATTATCTCGTGCGTGCGCTCGTTCGTGTAGGTGAGATAGCACCTCGCGCGGTTCTCGGGCGGCGTCTCCGTGGAGAAGGAGAAGGGCTCCGGCTCCGCGTCGCCCTCCTGGACCTCCATTTTGGAGAAGTCCACGCTCCGGGCGTTGACGCGCGGCGGCGTGCCCGTCTTGAAGCGGCGGAGCGGCACGCCGAGCGACTTCAGGCACTCCGAGAGCGGCCCGGCGGCGGCGAGGCCGTCGGGGCCCGAATCGCGCAGCACCTCGCCGGTTATCGTGCGGCCCCTGAGATAGGTGCCCGTGCATATCACGGCCGCGCGGCAGCGCCAGACCGCGCCCGCCGCGGTCGTGACCGAGGCCACGGCGCCGCCTTCGAGGCCTATCTCCACCGCCTCGGCCTGGATGAGCCGCAGGTTCTCCCGGCTCTCGAGCGCGAGCTTCATGACGGCCTGATAGCGCCGCCTGTCGGCCTGGGCGCGCAGGGAGTGGACGGCGGGGCCCTTGCCGCGGTTGAGCATCCGGTACTGGATGCAGGCCGCGTCCGCCGCGCGGGCCATCTCGCCGCCGAGCGCGTCGAGCTCGCGCACCAGGTGGCCCTTGCCTGTGCCGCCTATGGCGGGGTTGCAGGGCATGTTGCCCACGCTGTCGAGGTTTATCGCGAAGCAGACCGTCCGGCGGCCGAGGCGCGCCGCGGCCAGCGCGGCCTCAATCCCCGCGTGGCCCGCGCCTATAACTGCTATATCGCATTGTCCGGCATCGTATTTTTTCATGCGGAAATTATACGTCAAGCGCCGCCTCAAATCAAGCCGCGAAAAAATTTTGAAAAAAACTCTTGCTTTATTTCGATAATGTGGTACTATATTAGCACGTCTTGCTGATAGCAAGCCGCAGTCAGTTTAAAACCAAAGGGGAATACAAAATGAAAAAGTTTCTTGCGCTTATGCTCGCCCTCGTGATGGTGTTCGCGCTCGCCGCCTGCGGAGAGCCCGAGACCGAGGAGACCGCTCCCGCCACCGAGCCCGCCGGGGAGGAGACTCCCGCCGGCGAGGAGACCGCGCCCGCCGAGGGCGACAGCGACCTCGCCTACGTAAAGGAGAAGGGCACGCTCGTCGTCGGCATCACCAACTTCGAGCCCATGGACTACCAGGACGAGAACGGCGAATGGATAGGCTTCGACGCCGACCTCGCCAAGGCCTTCGCCGAATACCTCGGCGTCGAGGTCCAGTTCCAGGAGATTGAGTGGGAGAGCAAGATTATGGAGCTCGACGGCAAGACCATTGACGTCGTCTGGAACGGCATGACGCTCACCGACGAGGTCCTCGCCGCCATGGAGTGCTCCAACGCCTACTGCAATAACGCCCAGGTCGTCATTCTGCCCGCCGACGTTGCCGAGCAGTATCTCGACACCGCGAGCATGGCTGAGCTGAACTTCGCCGTCGAGAGCGGCTCCGCCGGCGAGGACATGGCCATTGAGAACGGCTTTACCTACACGCCGGTCGTCGACCAGGCCACCGCCGTGCTCGAGGTCAGCTCCGGCACCTGCGACGCCGCGATTATCGACAGCCTGATGGCCGCCGCCATGGTGGGCGAGGGCACGAGCTACGCCGACCTCACCTACACGATAGGCCTCAACAGAGAGGAGTACGGCGTCGGCTTCCGCAAGGGCAGCGACCTCGCCGCCGAGCTCAACGCCTTCTTCGCCGCGGCCTATGCCGACGGCACCATGCAGGAGATTGCCGATACCTACGGCGTCACTGCGGCCCTCATCCCGCAGGAGTAAGCACGCCGCGCCCCGGCGCGCAGGCATAACCTAAAAAATCAGCCGAAGCAGAGAACGCCCTTGCGTTCTCTGCTTTTGACGCGGACAGGAGAGATGCACCCCTATGTCTGAATTCCAAACCGTACTTTTCGCCCTGAACGAGGGCTTTGTCGCGACGCTGAAGCTCTTTGTGGTGACGCTTGTCGGCTCCATTCCCCTGGGCCTCATAATCTGCTTCGGCTCCATGAACCGCTGGGCACCGCTGGGCGCGCTCGGCCGCCGGAGGTACGCCCGGCAGCAGGCCCTGCTGCACCTGCTCGAGGACGGCGGGAGCGTCACCGTCGGCGAGGGAGACGCGGCCCGCACGCTCGGCGAGGCCGAGGCCCGCAGGCTGGCGAAGCGCCTGGGCTTCTGGGCGAAGGTCTTCTCGGGCTTCCGGCCGCTCTCACTTCTGAGCCGCCTCGTCGTCTGGGTTATCCGCGGCACGCCGCTCATGCTGCAGCTGTACATAATCTTCTACGTGCCCGGCATGATTATGGACCACAACCCCTGGAGCTTTTCCGAGGGGCGCTTCGCCGCGGCGTCGGTGATGTTCGTCATAAACTACGCCTGCTATTTCTCCGAGATATACCGCGGCGGCATACAGGGCGTGCCCCTCGGCCAGCAGGAGGCCGGCGAGGTGCTGGGCATGACGAAGGGGCAGATTTTCCGCCACGTCACGCTGCTCCAGATGATAAAGCGCATCGTCCCGCCCATGGCCAACGAGGTCATAACCCTGGTGAAGGACACCTCGCTCGCGCGCATCATCTCCTACCAGGAGGTAATCTGGGCCGGGTACGCCTTCATGAAGGGCTCGCACGGCCTCTCGGGCCTCATATGGCCGCTGTTCTTCACGGGCGTATACTACCTCGTGTTCAACGGCGTCGTGTCCTTCCTGCTCGGCAGGCTCGAGAAAAAGCTTGAATTTTTCAGATAAGGGGTGAAAGTATGAGCGTACTTGAAGTAAAGAACCTTGAAAAGCACTTCGACAGGACCAAGGTCTTGAACGACATCAGCTTCACCCTCGAGCAGGGCCAGGCGCTGAGCATAATCGGCTCCTCCGGCTCCGGAAAGACCACGCTGCTCAGATGCCTCAACTTCCTTGAG
>DVJK01000129.1 GCA_018716795.1 Candidatus Scatomorpha merdipullorum
TGGGCGCTTCGCGCCTTCGCGTCGAGGCCCAGAGCTACGCCCGGGGCTTTTACGAAAAGTGCGGCTTCGCCTGCTGCACCGCCGAGTTCGACGAGGA
The DNA here is from genome assembly GCA_018716795.1 of Candidatus Scatomorpha merdipullorum. Classification (GTDB taxonomy): domain Bacteria; phylum Bacillota; class Clostridia; order Oscillospirales; family Oscillospiraceae; genus Scatomorpha; species Scatomorpha merdipullorum. The sequence continues at coordinate 98 of DVJK01000129.1, forward strand.
CGGCATCCCGCACGTGGGCATGGTCCTCGAAATCGAATAGCGCAAAAAAGCCCCGGTTAAGTTTCGCCGCTTTGCGGCGAAATAATTGGCATCGAATGCAATCGCAAGGCGAATTCGTGCCGAATTCGCCGAATTTTGGCCGGGCTTTGCCCGGACAAAATTACCTCTCGCGGAGCGGAGTGTGAAAAATCTGCCGGCCTCGGCCGGCAGATTTCTTTGCGCGCAGCGAAGCGCCGGTCCTCATCGCCCGAAGGGCGGGAGACCTTATTGGCTAAAAAGGCCGTCGAGGCCTTTTTAGCCAGCCTCGTGGTTTTTCATTCTCTGGTTTTGCCGACGAAGAAGACGGCGACGAGGCCGGGGCCGGTGTGCGCGCCGATGATTGGGCCGATGTGCGTGTAGAAGATGTCCTTGAAATGGCACTCGGCGTTTATCGCCTCGCCTAACTCGCGGGCCTTCTCGGGGCAGTCGGCCTCGGAGATGACGAGCGTCTGGTTCGGGGCGTCGACGACGAGCTCCTTTACGTCCTGCACCATCTTTTTGAGGCAGGCCTTGTCGCCGCGGACCTTCTGCCAGACCTCGAGGTGGCCCTCGTAGTCGAGGTGCATTATCGGCACTATCTTCAGCGCGGTGCCGAAGGCGGCGCTGGTGCGGCTGACGCGGCCGCCGCGATAGAGATAGGTGAGGTCGTTGGTGGTGAAGATGGCCTGCACCTCGTGGTGCATGCCCTCGACGTCCCTCGCGTTTTCCTCAAGGCCGAGCCCGCGGTCGCGGTTGGCGGCGGCGTGCATGACAATCAGGCCGAAGCCGGCGGAGGCGTTCGTGGAGTCGACGACGCGGCAGGTCCAGCCCGGGAACTCGTCCATGAGCATCTTCGCAGCGCTGCGGGCGTTGTCGCAGCTGCCGGAGATGGCGAGCGCGAGGGAGATGTGCAGGACGTCCACGCCCTTTTCGGCGTAGGGCCGCCAGAACTCGAGGAACTCGCCGGGGTTTATCTGGCTGGTCTTCGCGACGCCGCCGGCGCGCATGAGGTCGTAGAACTCGCGGAAGCTCTCCTCCGTCATGCCGTCGGTCATCGGCTCGCCGTCCATGGTGAAGGGCATGTGATAGGGCACGACGCCAAGCTCGCGGCACTTCTCAAGCGAGAGATCGCAGCCGGAGTCGGCGGTTATCTGATAAGCGTATTCGGACATATGGGGCTCCTCCTGTATGTTAATGTGGTTAGTCTCTGCTTTCTGTCAGATTATAGCGCAGCGCGGCCGGAGAATCAATCGTCAATATTACGGATTTACTCCCCGGATGTATGATATTAAACGTTGAAAAGGCCGATACATGGTGCTATACTTGTAAATGGCAAATTGAGCCGACGCAAGAGCGGCAAATTAGGAGGAGGAAACATGACTTTACGTGAGCTGGAGCTCCGCGCGGCCAGGGGCCGCCTGCTGGGGCTCGAAATGGTCTACCGCGCCGCGAGCGGCCACATCGGCGGTTCGCTCTCCGCGATGGACATCCTGACGGAGCTTTACGGCGAGGTCCTGCGCGTCGACCCCGCGAACCCGCGCGATCCCGGACGCGACCGCTTCGTCATGAGCAAGGGGCACTGCACGCCGGGCCTCTACCCCAGCCTGGCGCTGGCCGGCTTTTTCCCCGAGGAGGACCTCAAGCTCTTCCGCAGCATAGAGGGGCACATGTCCGGCCACCCCGACATGGTCCACGTCAAGGGCGTGGATATGTCCACCGGCTCCCTCGGGCAGGGTCTGGCCTGCGCGGGCGGCATGGCCCTCGCCGGGAAGATAGACAATAAGGACTACCGCGTCTATGCCCTCATGGGCGACGGCGAGATAGAGGAGGGCGAAATCTGGGAGGCCGCCATGGCCGCGCACAAGTATAAGCTCGACAACCTCTGCGGCATCGTCGACGTGAACGGCCTTCAGATTGACGGCGCGACCGCCGACGTCATGCCCTCGGAGCCGCTGGACGCCAAGTTCGCCGCCTTCGGCTGGCACGTCATAAAGGCCGACGGCCACGATTTCGAGAGCCTGCGCGCCGCCTTCGCCGAGGCCGCCGCGACCAAGGGCGTCCCGAGCGTGATCCTCGCGAAGACCACCAAGGGCAAGGGCGTCTCCTTCATGGAGAACAACGCCGGCTGGCACGGCAAGGCCCCGAATGCCGAGCAGTACGAACAGGCCCGCGCGGAGCTCGTCTCCGCAATCGAGAAGCTGGAGGTTGAGTGATATGGCTGAGAAAATCGCGACCCGCGCCGTATACGGCAAGTGCCTCGTCGAATTCGCGGAGCAGTACCCCGAGCTCGTCGTCCTCGACGCCGACCTCGCCTCCGCCACCATGACCAAGGACTTCGCCGCCGCCTATCCCGGCCGCTTCTTCGACATGGGCATCGCCGAGGCGGACATGATGGGCTTCGCCGCCGGCCTCGCCGCCTGCGGGAAGAAGCCCTTCGCCAACTCCTTCGCCATGTTCACGGCGGGCAGGGCCTGGGAGCAGGTGCGCAACTCCATAGGCTATCCCCACCTTAACGTCAAGTGCGTCGGCTCCCACGGCGGTCTCTCCGTCGGCGAGGACGGCGCGACCCACCAGTGCGTTGAGGACCTGGCCCTCATGAGCGCCATACCCGGAATGCTCGTCGTCAACCCCTGCGACGGCAACGAGATGCGCGCCGCCGTCAAGGCCCTGCTCGAGTATGAGGGCCCGGCCTACCTGCGCCTCGGCCGCATGGCCGTCGAGACGGTCACCGACGCCGTCGAGGGCTATGAATTCGCCCTCGGGAAGGCCGCGAAGCTGCGCGAGGGCAAGGACGTCACCATCTGCGCCACCGGACTCATGGTCCAGCGCGCGCTCGCCGCGGCCGAGCTGCTCGCCGCAAAGGGCGTCTCCGCCCGCGTGCTCGACTTCCACACGATAAAGCCCCTCGACGCCGCCGCCGTTATCGCCGCCGCGGAGGAGACCGGCTGCATCGTCACCACCGAGGAGCACAGCGTCATAGGCGGCCTGGGCAGCGCCGTCGCCGCCTGCGCGGCCGAGAACTGCCCCGTGCCCGTCGTGCGCCACGGCGTCGAGGACGTCTTCGGCCGCTCCGGCAAGGCCGAGCTCGTGCTCGAGCACTACGGTCTCACCGCCGAGGGTATCGTTGCCAAGGCGGAAAAAGCACTTGCGATGAAGAAGTAAGCGTAAGTTGTTAAAATAACTACAATATTTTGTGCCCCTATCGCTTCAAATTGTGCAAAGAGACGAAATACAGCCTCCATTTTCGGAAGAACTGTGTATTGCCAAGCAGCGTTTAATGCGCTAAAATAAAAGCACAAAAGCTGATACATTGGCACGGAGATTAAGAGGTGCGAAATTGCGGTGTACACGTCTGCGTTTCGCGCCTTTTTTGTTGCTGGATTTTCCTTATCTCCGG
>DVJK01000130.1 GCA_018716795.1 Candidatus Scatomorpha merdipullorum
GAACAAAAGCTGAAGAATGCCCGAGAACATGAGCGGCACGGCGAAAACGAGCAGCTTCCCGAAAAGCGGCCCCTCGCACATGTCCATGGCTTCGTCTTTTCTCATTTTGACACCTCAATTTTGGCGCGGGCCCTTTGGCCCCGGGCCCGAAATGCAAAGCACAGTATATCACCGCGCGCGCGGATTTCAAGCACAAATTTCTCCGCCGCCCTCCCGGCCGGCGCGCGGAGAGCTGCGGACGGGCGCTTTTTCGCGCCGGGACGCAGAAAAGGACCGGCTTTGAAGCCGGCCCTTTTTGCAGAGCGTTTTAATTTTTCCGGCGCGGAGGCCTGGCGGCCTTGTTCCTCTCCCATATCCGGGCGAGGCCGCGGAGGGAGAGAGCGTCGTCAATCTCGAGGTCGTGCTGGCAGTAGGGCACAATGAGCTTCGCGAGCACTCCGGTCGCGGCGTAGCGCGCGGTGATGCCGAGCTCGGACTCGAAGCGGTCTATCATCCCGTCAATCGCCGAGGCGGTGCCGAAGACGGCGCCGGACTTCATGCAGTCGTTGGTGTTCGTGCCGATGCAGCGCCGCGGGGCCTCGAGCGTGATGCTGGGCAGGAGCGAGGCCCGGCCCGCGAGCGCGTCGAGGCTCACGACCGCGCCGGGCAGGATGGCCCCGCCGAGCATTCGCGCGTTCTCGTCAATGACGTAGACCGTCGTCGCCGTGTCGAGGTCGGCGATAATCAGCGGCGGCTCCCAGCGCGAAAGCGCGCCGACGGCGATGGACACGAGGTCGGCGCCGAGCTGAGAGGGGTCGTCTATGCCTATGTTGAGCCCCGTCCGGACTCCCGCGCCGACAATCAGCGCCTCCGTGCCCGTCAGGAGCCGGAGCGCCTCGTGCAATACGGCGACGAGCTGCGGCACGACGCAGGCCATGGCCGCGCCGGTGAAGCCCCTGGGCTCAATCCCGCGCATGGCCAGCGCCTGGGCGAAGAGGGCCGCGTACTCGTCCGCGGTGCGCCGCGTGGTCGAGAAGGTCGCGCGGGCCCTTATCTCCCCGTTCTCTATACAGCCTGCGGTTATTGTGGAGTTTCCGGCGTCCAGGGCCAGGAGCATCAGGCGAGCCTCCTCACGCGGTAGTTGATAATGCGCTCGATAACAGTGGAAAGCACAAGGTTGATGGTGAGCTCAAGGAGGAAGTTCACGCCTACAAGCACCACAAGGATGTAGGTTATGACATCGCTTCCGGCGTCGCCCGCCCAGCTGACAAGGATGGGATTGAAAAGGACGGTGAGGCCGATGATGAAGGTGCCGGTGTTGACGACGGGGCTCACAACCGCCGCGGTTATGACGCCGCCGAGCGAGTTCTTCTTCGCCACGGCCTTATACGCCAGCCCGGCGCAGAAGCCTGCGAGCGCGCCCTTGCCGATGCAGATGAGGGCGGTGAGGAAGGGGTTTGCGTTCCAGAGCACAGAACCGCCCGCGTCCACGCCGATGACGCACATGATGAGCACCACGACGCCGAAGACGCTGCCCAGCCACGCGCCGGCCTTTGGCCCGCAGAGCGCCGAGCCGATAACCACCGGCACCAGAGTCAGCGTCAGCGGGAAGGTGCCGATCAGGATGTTCGACGCCACGAGCTGCAAAACGACGACCAGGGCAGTGAGGATGGACAGAACCACCATGCGCCTGGTCTTTTCAGTACTGGAATTTGCCATATTATTTACCTCCTGCTGCTGTTCCGGGTCCGGCCCGGATATAGCGCAAGATTCATTATACAGCATTTTTTCACAAATTCAAGCCCTGTTTTTACGTTTTCTTTACATTTTGCACATATGCCCCGGCCTCAAACCCCGAAAAGCCCGCCGCTTCGGGCTTTTCCGGCCGATAAAAATTTTTCCCACCCCTGAAATTACCAGCGAGGACGCCCAAGCCTCGCTTAAGTTTCGCCGCCTCAGTGGCGAAATACTTGGCATCGAATCAAATCGTAAGGCGAATTCAGCAGAATTCGCCGAATTTTGGCCGAGCTCCGCCCGGCCAAAATTACCTCTCGCGAAGCGGAGTGTGAAAAATCCGCCAGTGCGCACACTGGCGGATTTCTTTGCGCGAAGCGAAGCGCCGGTGCCCATTGCCCGGGCCTCCGGCCCGGGCAGGCGCACCCTTTTGGCACTGAAATGGCGTCGAGCCATTTCAGGCCAGATTTATTCGTCCTGGACGTATATCTTCTGCGGGTGGATAATGTGCCTCGGGCAGACCTCGGCGCAGTGCCCGCAGCCGGTGCACTTCGCGTAATCTATCGTGGCGAGGTTGTTGACGACCTTTATCGCCTCGTGCGGGCACTCGCGCTGGCACTTCATGCAGCCGATGCAGCCCGCGTCGCAGAGCTTGCGCGTCTGCGCGCCCTTGTCGTTCGAGCGGCAGCCGACGAGCACGCGCTGCTCGTAGGGCACCTTCTGGATAATCTGCTTGGGGCAGGCGGCGGCGCAGGCCATGCAGGAGGTGCACTTCTCGCGGTCGACGACGGCGACGCCATTTTCGATGTGCATCGCGTCAAACTGGCAGGCGCGGACGCAGTTGCCGAAGCCGATGCAGCTGAACTGACAGGCCTTGGGGCCCTTGTTGCCGAAGCGCAT
>DVJK01000131.1 GCA_018716795.1 Candidatus Scatomorpha merdipullorum
CCAGGTGCGGCGATGGTCGCGGACGATGTTCTGCGCGGTGGCGGAGACGAAGAAGTACTGCTGCTTGAGGCGCAGGGTCTTGCCCTCGATGTGGTCGTCGGCGGGGTAGAGCACCTTGGTGATGACCTCGGCCATGGTGCGCTGCTCCATGCTCTTGACGTACTGGCCCTCGGAGAACTGGTACATGTCGAGGGAGTTGGGGCTGTGCGCCTCCCAGAGGCGCAGGGTGTTGACCTTGCCGCCGCCGTAGCCCGCGATAAGCATGTCGCGCGGCACGGCGAGGACGGTGTCGTAGTCCTTGAGCTCGGCGTGGCAGTTGCCGAAGTAATCCCAGTTCTCCTCGACGCGGCCGCCGAAGCGAATCTCGACCGTGTCCTCATAGCGCGGGATGAGCCAGCTCTCGGCGGCGCTCTTCCAATTGTCGGCGACCTCCACCTGGCGGCCGTCCTCAATCTTCTGCTTGAAGATGCCGAGCTCATAACAGAGGGTGTAGCCCGTGGCGTCGATGCCCTCGGTGGCCACGCTGTCCATATAGCAGGCGGCGAGGCGGCCCAGGCCGCCGTTGCCGAGGCCCGCGTCGGGCTCGAGCTCAAAGATGTCGGAAGCGCTGCGGCCCATGTCCTCGAGAGCGCCGATGAGCGAATTGGCCACTCCGAGGTTGTAGGCGTTCTTCATGAGGCTGCGGCCCATGAGGAACTCCATGGAGAGGTAGTGAACCTCTTTTTCGGGAGTCTCCGTCTTCTCGGCGGCGAGCAGACGGCTCATTATCTCGCGTATGACCATGGCCGAAGCCTGGAAAACCTGCTCGTCGGTGGCCTCCTTGCCGGTCACGCCGAAGTAGCTGCAAAGCTTATCTTCAAGCGCGCCGTGCATCTCATCCCTGGAAATCTGTCCTGTTGTCATGTAAACCTCCATGCGTCCGGCCCGGCGGCCGGACGGCGAAATTGAATCCGCGCGGGGCCTGTGGCTTCCCGCCCGGTAAGAGGGCGCAACTGACGGGGAGAACCCCGTCAGTCGAACCCTTTACTTATGAATTATACGCCCGGAAGGGCCCGCGCGCTCAAACCTTGCTGCCCTTGGGCAGTACGAGCGGCAGCTTGGGCGAGCCGGAGAGGGTCACGTCCTTGGAGATGACCGCGTCCTTGTCGGATATCACGTAGCTGAGCTGCGCGCCGTCGGAGACGTAGGTGTCCTGCATGATGATGCAGTTCTTGAGCACCGCGCCCGCGCCGATGTGGACGCCGCGGAAGATAACGCAGTTTTCAAGCGTGCCCTCGATGATGCAGCCGTCGGCCACGAGGCTGTTCCTGTTGACGGCCTGGTCGCCGTAATAGGTGCTCACGTCGCTGCGGCCCTTGGTGCGGACGGGCCGGGCCTCGGGGAAGAGCTCGTGGCGCTTCTCGCGGTCGAGCATGTCCATGCTGGCCTGATAGTAGCCGTTGACGCTGGTGATGTTCGCGACGTAGTCGTTGAACATGTAGACGTTTATCTTCCCGCCCTCGGCCAGCAGGCCGCCGAGGCCGTCGCGGTGGAACTTGTGGTTGAGCGCGGTGTCGCAGCGGTCGATAATCCCGAGCAGGACCTTCTTGCTCATTATATACACCTCGAGCGTGGCGACGCCCTCGCCGGGGCCGGTGCGGCGCAGGAGGATTTCCTTGGCGAAGCCGTCCTCGCCGACGACGAAGCGGTGATGCTCGCCCTCGGGAGTGTATGTGCTGCAGACGGCGGTGACCTCCGCGCCGGACTTGACGTGCTTGTACATGACGTCGCCGAGGTCTATGCTCGCGGCGAGGCTGCCGCGCATGAGGGCGACGTAGTCCTGCTTGATGTCCTCAATGTACCCGCGGACGTTCTCGAGGGCGTCGACTATGCCCTCATACTCGCCGGAGCCGGTGAAGGGAGGCAGGAGCTTGAGGCCGCCGCGTTTGCGGGACATATCCCACTCCTTGCCGGAGCCCATGTGGTCGAGCAGGGAGGAGTAGTTGCGCTGCATGACGACGCCGACGTCGCGCACGCCCGCGTTCTGCAGGTTGCTCAGCGCAAAGTCAATGAGCCTGTACCGGCCCGCGAAGGGCAGGGACGAGCTTGTGCGGACCATGACCAGCTCGCGCAGGTCGCGGCTGGAGCGGTCGGCCAGAATAAGTCCGTGCAGGTTTATCATTTCGCATCGCTCCCTTCTCCGGCGGCCACGCTGTCGTAGAGCATGGCGCCGGCCTTTACCACGGCGCCCGCGCCCACCTCGATGTTGGGCCCGCAGGTGGCGACGTTCCAGTCGGCGCTGCCGTCCGGCTCGGAGCCGACGCGCGCGCCGGCGCGGACCTTGGTGTTCTCGCCCACGATGGCGTACTTGACGACCGCGCCGTCCTCCACGACCGCGCCGGGCATCAGTATGCTGTACGACACCTGGGCGCCGTTCCCGACGGTGACGGAGCTGGAGAGGACGCTGTTGCTGACCTGGCCGTATATCTCGCAGCCCTCGGTGACGATGGAGTGCTGGATCTTGCTGTCCGGGCCGGCGTGGTGCGGCGGTTTTATCGGGCTCTTGGACCGGACGGGCCAGGTGGCGTCGAAGAGGTCCATGAGCGTGTTGCCGAGCATGTCCATGTTCGCATCCCAGAGGCTGACGATGGTGCCCACGTCGCGCCAGTACCCGTCGAAGCGGTAGGGCCACATCTTTTCGCCCGCGGCGAGCATGTTGGGGATGATGTTCTTGCCGAAGTCCTTGGAGGAGTTGGGGTCGTTCTCGTCGGCGATGAGGTATTCGCGCAGCTTCTTCCAGTTGAAGATGTATATGCCCATGCTGGCGAGGTCGCTCTTGGGCTGCTTGGGCTTCTCCTCAAACTCGTTTATGAAGCCGTCCTCGCCGCAGGAGAGGATGCCGAAGCGGGTGGCCTCCTCCATCGAGACCTGCTTGACGGCGATGGTGCAGGCCGCGCCGTTCTGGATATGCTCGCGGAGCATATCAGAGTAGTCCATCTTGTAGATATGGTCGCCGGAGAGAATCAGGACGTTCTCGGGGTCGTAGTTCTCGATGAAGGCGATGTTCTGGTAGATGGCGTTGGCGGTGCCGGAGAACCAGGAGCCCTTCTCGCCCGCGCTCTGATAGGGCGGAAGGATGAAGACGCCGCCGTCGGAGCTGTCGAGGTCATAGGCCTGGCCGCTGCCTATGTAGGCGTTGAGCTGGAGCGGCTTGTACTGCGTGAGCACGCCGACGACGTCGATGCCGGAGTTCGCGCAGTTGGAGAGCGGGAAGTCGATTATCCTGTACTTTCCGCCAAAGGGTACGCTGGGTTTCGCAACGTCCTTCGTGAGCGCGTACAGACGGGAGCCCTGGCCGCCCGCGAGGAGCATCGCTATGCATTTTCTGTTCAAGCTGTTTCCCCCCTTGACATTGTGGGAAGGCGAGCCTTCCCGGCGGAACCCCTGCGGGGACCGCTTAGGTTCTCTTGTTATATTTGCTCATGGCCCGGTCGGGGCCCTCGCTTACGTAGCACACCGCCGCCTTCGCGGCGGCCTCGCAGGCCGCGGCCATCGCCTCCGCGTCACGGCCCGTGAAACGGCCCAGCACCCAGTCCACCGGTTCGTGCTCCGGCTCGCCTATGCCGAGGCGTATTCTGGGGAATTTGTCCGTGCCCAGATGAGCTATTATGCTCTTGAGCCCGTTGTGCCCTCCCGCGCTGCCGCTCTGCCGGATGCGCACGCTGCCGGGAGGCAGGGCCATCTCGTCGGAGAAGACAAGCACGCGCTCGGGCGGGACCTTGTAGAACCTCGCGGCCTCGCCGACGGCCTCGCCGGAGAGGTTCATATAGGTCTGCGGCTCCATGAGCAGCACGCCCTGCCCGTCTATGACGGCGCGCGCGGTCAGCGCGCGGTGGCGCAGGCGGTCCATTTTGACGCCGAGGAGCTTTTCCGCCGCCGCCCCGGCCATAAATCCGGCGTTGTGCCGGGTGTTCTCGTATTTCGGCCCCGGGTTGCCGAGGAAGGCGAAAATCCATTCCACGGCCGGCCGCTTGCCAAAGAGCATGTCAGTCGAACAGGGAGGAGATGGAGACTTCCTCGTAGATGCGCTCTATCGCCTCGGCAAAGATGGGCGCGACGGAGAGATATTTTATCTTGGCGCACTCGCCCTTTTCCGCGGGATAGGGTATGGTGTCGAGCAGGACGAGCTCCTTTATGGGGCTCGCATTGATGCGGTCGAGCGCCGGACCGGAGAGCACGCCGTGCGTGGCGCAGGCGTGGATTTCCCTCGCCCCGCCGACCTCGACGAGGGCGTCCGCGGCGTGGCAGAGGCTGCCCGCCGTGTCGACCATGTCGTCAAGGAGAATGACGTTCTTGCCGGCGACGTCGCCGATGATGTTCATGACCTCGGAGGAGTTGGCCTTCTGGCGGCGCTTGTCGACGATGGCGAGGCCCAGGTCGAGCTTCTGCGCGAAGCTGCGCGCGCGGGCGACGGAGCCGACGTCGGGGGATACGACGATATAGTCGTCGTTGCCGCGGCCTACGTTCTGAAGGTAGTAGTTTGCGAGTATGGGCGCGCCGAACAGATTGTCCACGGGTATGTCGAAGAAGCCCTGGATCTGGGCGGCGTGCAGGTCCATGGTGAGCACACGGTCGGCGCCGGCCTCGGTTATGAGGTTGGCGACCAGCTTGGCGGATATGGGGTCACGGCTCTTGGCTTTGCGGTCCTGGCGGGC
>DVJK01000132.1 GCA_018716795.1 Candidatus Scatomorpha merdipullorum
AGCCGCAGTCGCCCTCAAAACACAAAACCGAAGCCGGAGGCTTCGGTTTTGAAAGGAAGAACAAACGGAGCGGAACGGATGTCAAAGGGCCCAGCCTTTGGCCCATCCAATCCGCATCCGCCCCAAAAACACAAAACCGAAGCCCAACGAAGTGGGTTCGGTTTTGAAAGGAAGAACAAACGGAGCGAAACGGATGTCACCGGGCACAGCCCAAGGCTGTGCCCGGTGACGGAGTAGAGCGCAGTTTGTTCTGACGTCGTTACTGCTTTGCCGCGGGATTGTTCCTCATGCTTGCGGCGGCGCGCTTCATGAGGCTTCCGGTGCGGAAGAGCCAGACGAGGCGCAGGACGTACATGACCAGGACGCCGAGGCTCACGGGCACGAGCAGGACGGCCAGCAGCTGATAGGCCGAGTAGTCCGTGACGATAAGGCTCGCGAAGGTAATCGCCAATGTCAGCGCGCCGAAGACGACGTAGAGCCACATGACGACGTTCCAGCTTTTGAAAAGGGCGTAGTGGACGCCGTTGAGCGCGTCGCGGTGGCCCCTGACCTCAAAGACGAAGCCCAGCAGGAAGCATATCCCGCCGAGGGTGGAGACGCCCTGGCCGAGCACGGAGTACATGCCGGGTATCCTCGGGCTCACGTACAGCGCGCCGAGCTGGAGCAGCACGGTGATAAGGTTCAGGGCCCCTGCGGCGGCGTACAGGATGCCCGCCGTGCGGTAGCTCCAGCTCTCGCCGGCGAGCTTGCCGGACAGGAAGCCCATGGCAATCATGAAGCCGCCCATTATCGCGGGCATGAGCATGGTTATGACTCGCATGGCTCCCACGCTCAGCGTGACGAGCGTGGCGCCGGTGATGAGGCCGAGGATGAAGGCGGCGATTATATAGCTCAAAAAGAGCCAGAAGAGCGCCGTTATCGTCCGGCCCAGCAGGTCGTACCCGCGCCGGGGCAGCTGCTGCGGGACGGGATTCCGCCCGCCCTGGCCGCCGTATCCGCCGGGGTTCTGACCGCCCTGGCCGCCGTAGGGCTGTCCGCCGTGGCCGCCGTATCCTCCGGGATTCTGACCGCTCTGGCCGCCGCCTCCGGGGCCCGGCGCGCCGCCCTGATCGCGCTGATAGAGCCGGTAGGCGGGCATGTTTTCTCGGTATTCATAGAGCTGGCAGTTGGAAACATAGGCGCAGCTCCGGCAGCCGTAGGGGCTGCGCTCGCGGCGGCAGCGGGCGATGTTGCACTCCTCCGGCCCCGCCATGCCCGGGCCGTTCAGGCAGCCCGGACAGCTGAGCGCCGCGCGCTGTGCGCAGGCCGAGCAGTCCTTGCCGCACCATGCGCTGCTTTGGTTCATGTTATTCCCCTCCCGTTCTTTCCGGCCCCGGATGCGGAGCCCTCGTGTTACGTCCATTTTAACAAGATTTCCCGCCCTTTGCAAGACAAATTGTCGAAAACCGCCCGGCGGCCTTGACAAATTCCGGCCGCGGTGAGATAATGGGCCCGCAAAGCAGGGGAGCCTGCCGGGCCGGTATTCCGGGCCGCGCAAAAGGCTGAGAGGAAGCGAAGGCTTCGACCCTATGACCTGACGCGGGCAATGCCGCCGTAGGGAGTATTTGGGTTTCTCGGGCTTCCCCCTGCGGGAGGCCCTTTTTGCTTTCCGCGTCTCTGAAGGGAGGAATTTTCGGGCGAATTGAATACGGCGCTCGGGCCTATGCCCGTGCCGGACGGAGGGGGAGCGCCCTGCGCCCGGGCCGAAAAGCAGCGATGGGAAGCCGTGTTCCGGCGTGAGAGGAGGCCAGCAAGCCTCGACCGACCAGCCTTATGCGGGTTGACGCTGCGTCGCGCCGCTTGCCCGCAAATCCAATTTCAGGGAGTGAAAAACATGAGTTCATCCACCGTCACCGTCAAAAAGCTGGCCCTCGCGGCCATGTTTACCGCCCTCGCCTTCGTGGGCAGCTATTTCATCAACTTCCCCGTCTTCGGCAGCAACTGCTCGCCGACGCAGCACATGGTGAACGTGCTCTGCGCCGTCTTCCTCGGGCCCGGCTGGGGCGTCGGCGTCGCCTTCTGCGCAAGCCTTATCCGCAACCTCGCGGGCACCGGCACGCTCATGGCCTTCCCGGGCAGCATGATAGGCGCGCTCTGCTGCGGCCTCATGTACATGGCCCTGCGCCGCAAAAACCAGAGCCTGGCTATCTCCGCCACCCTCGTGGCCGAGGCCCTCGGCACCGGCGTGCTCGGCGGCCTCTGCGCCTACCCCGTGGCCATACTCTTCATGAATGTGGACGCCGCCGGCCTCGCCGTCACGGCCTACATCATCCCCTTCCTCATCTCCACCGTCGTCGGCAGCCTCATCGCCGGCGTGCTGGTCTTCGCCCTCAAGGCGGGCGGAGCCCTCGAACGTATGCAAAGGAGCCTGACCCCTGCCAAACGCCATGCCTGAACCCGACCTCCTCGCCGCCGTGCGCGAAAAGCGCCCGCTGGTACACTGCATCTCGAATATAGTCACCGCCAACGACTGCGCGAACATCCTCTACGCCGTCGGCGCGAGCCCCATGATGGCCGAGGCGAGCGAGGAGATGCCGGAGATAAGCGCCCTCGCGGACACCGCCGCGCTCAATCTGGGCACGCCCTCTCGGGATAAGTACGCCGCCGCGCGCATATGCCTCACGGAGTCGAACCGGCTCGGCAAGCCCGTCGTGCTCGACCCCGTCGGCGTCGGCGCGAGCGCGTGGAGGCTTGAAAACGCCGCGCGCCTCCTCGCCGCCGGCAGGCCGGACATCCTGCGCGTCAACCTCGCGGAGGCCGAGGCCCTGCTGGGCCTGGGCCGCGCGGAGCAGGGCGTGGACAGCCCCGGGCGCGCCGGGCGCGAGGGGCGCGAGCGCGCCGCCGCGGCCCTCGCCGCGCGCCTCGGCTGCGCCGTGCTGCTCACCGGGGAGGCGGACGCCGCCGCCGCGCCGGACGGAAGGCTTGAGCGCATCGAGGGCGGAAGCCGCTTGACCCCGCTCGTCACCGGCAGCGGCTGCATGCTCAGCGCGCTCTGCGGCGCCTTCGCCGCCGTGACGGACGACATGTTCGCCGCCGCCGTCGCCGCCGCCCGCTTCTGGAAGCGCTGCTCCGCGCGCGCGGAGGCTCTCTGCGGCCGCCGCGGCTCCGGCTCCTTCCGCGCCGCGCTCATGGACGCCGCCTGCGAGCTGAGCGGGCTTTCGGAGGGGCGTCCGGCAAACTGAACAAAATTTGTATTGCTCCCTCGCTTCGGCGAGGGAGATTTGTATTTAAATATGCCAAAGAATTAACTATAAACGGCCCGAATATTCCGTACAATTTGGGCCTTTGTGAAAAAATTCTTATCCCGTCCAAAATATTCTTTAATTTTTCGTGAGATGTGATATACTGTCCTCGTAATCTCAGCTTTTTAAATAATAGTACCGTCAGCCGTGAAAACCAAAGGAGGAAAAAAGAAGATGCCGGAAAAGACCAGAACCCCTGCCACCGAGGAGCTGCTTGTCTCCATGGACAAGTACTGGCGCGCGTCCAACTACCTCGCCGCCTGCCAGCTCTATCTGCTTGACAATCCCCTGCTGGAGAAGCCTCTGGCGGAGGAGGACATCAAGAAGAAGATTGTCGGCCACTGGGGCACCATCCCCGGGCAGAACTTCATCTACACCCACCTCAACCGCGTCATCAAGGAATTCGACCTCGACATGATTTACGTTTCCGGCCCGGGCCACGGAGGCAACGCCATGGTCGCCCAGGACTGGCTTGATGGCAGCTATCAGGAGGTCTACCCCAACATCACCCGCGACAAGGAGGGCATGCAGCGCCTGTTCAAGCAGTTCTCCTTCCCCGGCGGCATACCGAGCCACGTCGCGCCCGAGACCCCGGGCTCGATAAACGAGGGCGGCGAGCTGGGCTATTCCCTCGCGCACTCCTTCGGCGCCGTGACCGATAACCCCGAGCTCATCGTGGCCTGCGTCGTCGGCGACGGCGAGGCCGAGACCGGCCCGCTTGCCACCAGCTGGCAGCTCAACAAGTTCATCAACCCGAAGACCGACGGCGCGGTGCTCCCGATACTGCACCTCAACGGCTATAAGATTGCCAACCCGACCGTCTTCGCCCGCATCCCGCACGACGAGCTTGAGGCCTTCTTCTACGGCTGCGGCTGGGAGCCGCACTTCGTCGAGGGCAAGGATCCCATGACCATGCACCGCGCCATGGCCGACGCGCTTGACGAGTGCGTCGAGAAGATCCTCTCCTTCCAGGCCGACGCCCGCGTCAACGGCAACCTCGCCCGCCCGCGCTG
>DVJK01000133.1 GCA_018716795.1 Candidatus Scatomorpha merdipullorum
GCCTCCGAGCTCAGTATTGCGTATTCCGGGCTCTGCATCATGGCCTCAGCCCTGCTTCCAGCTGAAGTGGGCCCCGCAGAGCGCCACAAAGATAAGCTTGCTCGTGCCTATGGTGATGACGTCGTAGTTGTTGAGCGGGGCGGCGTTGAGGACGGGCCTGCCGTTGAGCTTGATGATGTTGCGCCCGTCGCTGGGCCCGACGTAGTACATGGACTCGCCCGTGTCGGAGATGTCGTAGGCCACCATGGCGTGCTTCTGGCGGGAAATCTGCTTGTCGCCGGTGATGCGCACGTCGCCGTACTCGCGGCCGATGTAGTTATAGCCGGAGTGGAGGCGGTAGTCCGTGCCGCGCGAGGGCCCGTCTATGCAGACCAGCCAGCCGACGACCGGCTCGGTGCCGCCCGCGACGCCGAGGTCGCCGCCTATCTGGGTGGGCTCGAAGGGGCTGGCCGCCTGGGTGGCGCTGCTGCCGGAGAAGGGGCTCTCCGTGGGACCGAAGCCGCCCACGCCGCCGCCGACGCCCGCCCCGCCGGGCTGGGTGGGCGGAACCGCGCCGGGAGCGCCGGGGTTGTACCCGCCGAAGCCCACGCCCTCGGTTGGAGGTATCGCGCCGGCGTTGTACCCGCCCGGGGCGTTATAGCCGCCGGGGCCGCCGAAGCCCACGCCCTCCGTGGGCGGGATGGGCGCTCCGGGCTGAGGGGCCGCGCCGCTGCAATAGGGGCAGGCGGGGTGCTTCTCGGGGTTATAATACTGACCGCATATCGGGCAGCGTACAGGGGGAGTGTTAATCTCCATTTCTTTTTCCTCCTAATATACAAATGTGTAAAGCATTATATCACAGGCTTAAGCGATTGTGAACTGAAAAAGATTCGAAGGGCTGGCAA
This sequence comes from Candidatus Scatomorpha merdipullorum, assembly GCA_018716795.1. Classification (GTDB taxonomy): domain Bacteria; phylum Bacillota; class Clostridia; order Oscillospirales; family Oscillospiraceae; genus Scatomorpha; species Scatomorpha merdipullorum. The sequence goes on from DVJK01000133.1 coordinate 885, forward strand.
GATAGAACCTGCTGCCGGGCGCGACCTGCATGGGGTAATTGGGAGGCAGGCGGCGTCCGTCGCCCATGAAGGTGCCGTAGCCGGAGCCGAGGTCCTCTATAACCGGCACGCCCTGCTGCCAGCGCACCATGCAGTGGTGGCGGCTGACGCCGGAGGTGTCGGCGGGGAAGCGCACGGAGCAGTCGACGTCGCGCCCGAACATGAGCCCGGAGGAGCCGACCGGATAGCTCTGTCCGCGCAGCGGGCCGGCGATGCACTCAAGCGTGAGGCCGCAGGCCGCGTTCTGCGGCGGGATATAGGCCGGCGCGGCCGGATAGGCCTGCTGCTGGGCGTTCGGGCGGCGCATGTCGCGCTCGCTCGTGAGGACCGCGATAAGGAAGCCGAGCATGACGAAGAAGGAGACGAGGAAGGGCCCGGCGACGCCGCACCAGATAAGGCCCCAGCGGCCCATGTTCGGCCTGCCGCGATAACGGCCCAGGAAGAAGGGGATGAGGCCCCAGAGGCAGCCGACTATGACCGTAACCGCTATATAAACCACCGTGCTGAGAAGGAACTCCATTTTTTTGACCTCCCGTCTTTGTTCTGAGCGCAGTATACCACGCCGCTTTTTCTCCCCGTCCAACTTCTTTCCGCCGCGCCGCGGCGCGGAAAAAGGGCCCGGGAACCAGCCGGTCCCCGGGCCCCTCGCCCATTTAATTTTCAGCCGTCTCTCCCGGCGGCGCTATCTCGACGTCGCCCGGCCGCGGGATGAACTCCATGTCCAAATCCACGTCGGCGTCTATGCCCTCGACCTGCCCGGTAATCGAGAACTGCCAGAGCAGGTGCCGGTAGTAGAAGTCCGGCCAGTCGGCTATCGCGCCCACCCAGAGCTCGTAATCGCCCAGCCGCTCCATCTCATACTCATAGTATCCCGTGTATCGGTAGAGGTAGACCGCCGGGGTGTAGCCCGCGTCCTTTATCATCTCGCAGAAGACCACCGCGCCGGCCGTGAGCTCGTCGCGGTCGATGTCCTCGGCGCGGGAGCCCTCAAGCGGCTCCCAGTCGAAGGCCACCGGCATGGCTATGTCATAGCCCTCGATGAGCCCGAGCACGAAGTTGGCCTCCTCCGCCGCCTCTATCGCGCCGGTGGACTGCGAGAAGAAGTAGACTCCCACGTCCAGCCCGGCCTCCAGCGCGCCGTTTATGTTGTTCTCGAACTGCTCGTCGGCGACAATCGCGCCCGTCTCATAGCCGCGGTAGCCGCAGCGTATCATGGCGAACTCTATGCCGTCCGCCGCCACTGCCTCCCAGTCTATCTCGCCCTGGAAGAAGGAGACGTCCACGCCCAGCCGCGTGTCATAGGCCTCGCCCGTATACTCGGGCAGGCCCTCCGCGTCCTTCGCGAAGTCCTCGGCGGCAAAGTCCGAGACGGCGACGCCCTCGGCCGGCCTTATCCATTCCATCGCTCCGCCCGTGTTCACGTAGGCCATGCCCTCGTGCGGGTCCGGCTCCGGCTCCCTCCCGCAGGCCGTCAGGAGCAGTGCGCCGGCGAGCAGAAACGCCGCGGCGCGGTGTCGTATACGCATGAAAAACGTCCTTTCAAGTCGAATTGCGTCCTATCCTACCACAGAACTGTGAACATTTCAAGGCGGCAAATTCGGACGTTTGTCCAAACTTGTCCATTGCCGCCGCCCCTGCGGCAGGGCTATACTCTAGTCTGGGAGTGATTATCATGAAATACGAGGCCGCGAGTATGCGGACCAAACGCGCCCTGGCCGAATCGCTCAGGAAGCTCATGAGGCAGAAGCCCTTCTCGAAGATAACCGTGACGGAGATCGTCGCCGACTGCGGCGTGAACCGCAAGACGTTTTACTATCATTTTGAGGATATCTACGCCCTCCTGCGCTGGATTTTTGAGCAGGAATCGGCCGAGCTGCGCCGGAAATTCGACGCGATTGAGCGGCCGGAGGAGTTCATCGGCGTCATTCTCGACTATGTGGTGAACAACCGCGCCCTGCTCCGGAGCGCCTGCGACGCCTTCGGCACCGTGAAGCTGGAAAACTTCTTCCTCACGGGCTTTTACAACCTGACCGACGTCATAGTGCGCCAGGCCGAGGAGAAGTCCGGCCTCCGCCTGGAGGACAGCCTGCGCGCCTACCTCTGTGACTTCCTCTCCGAGGCCACCTGCGGCATGCTGCTCAGCCACATAAACGGGAGCTTCCCTCTCGACCGGCAGAAGACGATAGATTTCTCCACCCTCATAATGCGCACGGCCATACGCGGCCTTTTGGAGGAGCGCGGGAAAAAGGCCCCGCCGAAGGAGTAACGCCCCTCTCTTTTCCGTGGCATAAGCCCGGCGCCGCGCGCATAGGCTTGCAGAGGGGTGAGGACATGGGCTGTCTGTTTTCGGAGCTCAGGAGCAAGGAGGTCATCGACCTGAAGAGCGGGATGCGCCTCGGCTATGTCTGCGACGCGGAGTTTGACCCCTGCTCCGGGCGGCTCTGCGCGCTCATCGTGCCCGGCCCCGGCCGCGCCGGCGGCCTCCTCGGCCGCGAGGACGACTACGTCATACCCTGGGAGTGCATAACCCGCCTCGGCGACGACATAATCCTCGTCGAGCTCCCGGAGAGCCCCGCAAGGAAGAAAAGGGATAAGCGCCCGCTGATATACTGAGGCGCAAAGCGCGCTTTAAGCCGAATTTTCCCTGAAAATAATGCAAAAAGCCCTTGCATTACGCAGGGGCTTTTGCTATAATATATCGGCATTACACACGGGAGTGCGGATTCCCGGCCCTGTGGCCGCGCGGAGAATGACTGACTTCGCCAGGCTGGGCCGCGGGGAGCTGAGGCCTCCCGGAGGTAATAACAAAATAAAGGAGGAAACCACTATGGCAGTCGTAACCATGAAGCAGCTTCTGGAGGCCGGCGTGCATTTCGGCCACCAGACCCGCCGCTGGAACCCCAAGATGGCCGAATACATCTATTGCGAGCGCAACGGCATCTACATCATCGATCTTCAGAAGACCGTCAAGAAGATTGAGGAGGCGTACAACTTTGTGCGCGACCTCGCCGCCTCCGGCCAGAACCTTCTCTTCGTCGGCACCAAGAAGCAGGCCGCCGAGGCCGTGAAGGAAGAGGCGGAGCGCGTCGGCCAGTTCTACGTCAACGCCCGCTGGCTCGGCGGCATGCTGACCAACTTCAAGACCATGCGCACCCGTATCGAGCGCCTTGCCCAGCTCAAGCAGATGCAGACCGACGGCACCTTCGACATGCTGCCGAAGAAGGAAGTCATGAAGCTCATGGGCGAGATGGCCAAGCTCGAGAAGTATCTCGGCGGCGTGAAGGACATGCGCCGTCTGCCCGGCGCCCTGTTCATCGTCGACTCCCGCAAGGAGCACAACGCCATCGCCGAGGCCCGCAAGCTGCACATCCCCATCATCGCCATTGTCGACACGAACTGCGACCCCGATGAGGCCGACTACGTCATCCCCGCCAACGACGACGCCATCCGCGCCATTAAGCTCATAAGCGCCACCATGGCCAACGCCGTCCAGGAGGGCCGCCAGGGCGCCGACGAGGCCGCCGAGGAGGCCGCCAAGGTCGAGGAAGCCGACGAGAGCGCCGAATAATCCACCCGCTTTATATAACTACGAAAGGGAAGATATACCATGGCTTTTACAGCAGCAGATGTTAAGAACCTCCGCGAGGCCACCGGCGTCGGCATGATGGACTGCAAGAAGGCCCTTGCCGCCTCCGACGGCGACATGGACAAGGCCATCGAGTGGCTGCGTGAGAAGGGCCTCGCCGCCGCGCAGAAGAAGGCCGGCCGCATTGCCGCCGAGGGCATGGCTTACGCCTGGGTCTGCCCCGACTGCGGCGTGGGCTCCATCGTTGAGGTCAACGCCGAGAGCGACTTCGTCGCCAAGAACGAGCTTTTCGTCGACTACGTCCAGAACGTCGCCAAGGTCGTCGCGAAGGACAATCCCGCCGACCTCGACGCCCTGTTCGCCTGCAAGTATCCCGGCAGCGAGAAGACCGTCCTCGAGGAGCAGAACGACAAGGTCCTCGTTATCGGCGAGAACATCAAGGTCCGCCGCTTCGGCCGTTACGACAGCGGTCTGAGCATCCCCTACGTCCACATGGGCGGCCGCATCGCCGTCCTCATGAACCTCACCGTCGGCGAAGGCCATGAGGCTGACGAGAAGGTCATTGAGCTGGGCAAGGACCTCGCCATGCAGGTCGCCGCCCTCAATCCTCAGTTCCTGGACAAGAGCCAGGTCAGCGAGGAGTTCATCGAGAACGAGAAGCGCGTCCGCCTGGCCCAGGCCAAGGAGGATCCGAAGAACGCGAAGAAGCCCGACGCCATCATCGAGAAGATAGTCATGGGCGGCCTCAACAAGTACTTCAGCGAGATCTGCCTCCTGCAGCAGCCCTTCGTCAAGGACGACAAGGTCTCTGTCGAGCAGCACGTCGCCAACGTCGCCAAGGAGCTGGGCACCACCATCACCGTGAACGGCTATATCCGCTTCGAAAAGGGCGAAGGCATCGAAAAGCGCCAGGACGACCTCGCCGAGGAAGTCGCGAAGCTCATAAAGTAAGCATAATGAAAAGAGCCGGTCACCCGGCTCTTTTTTTGCGCCGTCGCGCAAAGCGAACCGCCGCCCTCCCCAAGCGGGAGGGCGGCGGCCTTATACATCATTATATAATTCCCTGCAGGCTCAGCGCGAAGAGCACGCAGCTCACGAAGACGAAGAGTATGACGAGCGTCATGCCCAGGTGCTTTTTGCCCTGCACGGGCGCGGCCTGGCTCGTGGACTCGGGTATCAGCTTGGCGCGGCGGAGCGCGTCGACGACGGGCTTGTAGACCAGGAGCGTCGCGGTCATGTTGAGGCCGCCCTTGACGGCGTTGAAGGGAAGGAAGACGGTCGGCAGCATGGCGGCGACTGCCTCGCGCGGGATCTTCTGGTAGATAGGCGTGAGGAAGTAGTTCCAGGCCAGCATGACAACGACCAGCACGACCACCGCGGAAGCGAGGCCGACTATCGCGCCCTTCATCGTGTGCTTGCGCTTATATATGGCGCAGGCGGTGCAGACAAAGCTCGCCGTGGCGACGATGTTCATGATGCAGCCGATGATATCCGTGTGGCTGACCGTGACCATCTCCAGTACGCAGACAATGACAATCATCATCAGCGCCGCGATGGGCCCGTAGACAAAGCCGCCTATGCAGAGCACGACGTCCTTGAAGTCGAAGTCCAGAAAGCCGTTGACGCTCGGCATAAGCTTGCTCAGATACATGACCACATAGGCCAGGGCCGTGAGCATCGCCAGGGTGGCGAGCTTCTTGGTGTCCATACGGGCAGATTTTTTGACAGCATCCATAAAAAATACCTCCGAAAGGAAATTACCCGAAAGAAATCTTCTTCCGGGCGCAATCTTTCGCAGGCGCAAAAAAACTACGCGTCTCCTTCCATCCAGACTGTACTGTCGGTATCGGAATCGCACCGATTCGGCCCCGGTAAACCGAGGTTCGCGGACTTTACCGCCGGTCGGGAATTTCACCCTGCCCCGAAGACTCCTTATTGGGTTGTGAGCATATTATAGCACGCCCCACCCCAAATTGCAAGCACATTATAAATTTCGGCGCCCGGGAATTTCCCGGGCGCCAGAGCTTGTGCGTGGATTTACAGCGCGGCGGTGATGCCCTCGGCGACCTCGTCCCAGCCCTCGCTCATGACGAGCATGACGGTGCCGTCGTCAAGCGTCTTGAGGATGGCGTTGTTGGCTATCTCGCCCTGGTCGGGCAGGTAGAACTCGAAGCTCTTCTGCGTGCCCTCGACGTAGGTCTGAAGCGCGCTCGTGACGGCCTCCTCCCTGCCCTCGACGGGCTTGAAAAGTCCGACGCAGTAGGCCTGGGTGTTCATGAGGGAGACGCTCAGGGCGTAGGCGTCGAGGTCCTCGGCCTTTAGGCCGAGCAGGTCCCAGACGATGGAGCCCATCTCCTCCTCTTCGCCGGTGATGTAGATGGGGCGGTCGGCGTTGTCGGCGTCGCTGCGGCCGGCGGTGATGGCTTCCTTATAGTGCTCGGCGAGCTCCGCGCCGCTGAGGGCGGGTTCCTCGGCCTCGCCGCAGGCGGCGAGCAGGCTCATGCACATGACGGCTCCGAGTATGAGGGCCAGAATCTTTTTCATTTTACATTCTCCTTGTTTTTTCGTTCACGCCCTTGACGGTGGGCGCGCGAGGCATTAGACTAGTACCGCGGGCGGAAAGTTCCCGCTTTTGAAAAAATTTTTTGTGAGGCCGCGCCTTGACGAACTACACTCAAAATGCCACCTGCTGCCTCACCGGGCACAGGCCGAATAAGCTGCCCTGGGGCGTCGACGAGGAGGACCCGCGCTGCCTCCGGCTCAAGGCCGAGCTGCGCGGCATCCTCGCCGGGCTCTACGAGCGCGGGCTGCGCCGCTTCATCTGCGGCATGGCCCTGGGCGCGGACATGTACTTTGCCGAGGCCGTGCTGGAGCTGCGAAGCCTCCACCCCGACGTCGTGCTCGAGGCCGCGGTCCCCTGCCCAGAGCAGGCCGAAAAGTGGAACGCCGCGAACCGCGAGCGCTATGAGCGCATCCTCTCCCTCTGCGACGTAAAGACCCTGATAAGCCCGCGGTACACCCGCTCCTGCATGCAGGAGCGCAACAGGTATATGGTGGAGGAGTCCTCCGTCGTCATAGGCGTATACTCCGGCGGGAGCGGCGGCACGCTGAACACCCTGCGCTACGCTTTGAGCCTCGGCCGCGAGCTCGTCCTCGCCCCGGTGGAGTAGCCGCGCTGTTAAAAAGATATCCAAGCTTGACAATCCGCCGTTCCGGTTGTAGACTGTACTTCACAAGTGTCAAGACACATGTAAAGTCATAACCGGGCGGTGGTTTTTATGTCCAAGGCAAAGGCCTTCATGCAGCGCAAGAACATCGAGATATCCCTCAAGCGCTACGGTATCGACGCGCTGGGCGCAATGGCGCAGGGCCTCTTCTGCTCGCTGCTTATCGGCACGATACTCAAAACTCTCGGCTCCCAGACCGGCGTGGAGATTTTCACGACCGTCGGCAGCTACGCCGGCGCGATGAGCGGGCCGGCGATGGCGATTGCAATAGGCTGGGCGCTCAAGTGCCCGCCTCTGGTGCTGTTCTCGCTGACCGCCGTCGGCTGGGCCTCAAATGAGCTGGGCGGCGCGGGCGGCCCGCTTGCGGTGCTGTTCGTCGCGATAATCGCGGCCGAGATAGGCAAGGTCGTCAGCAAGGAGACGCCGATAGACGTCCTCGTGACGCCGCTCGTCACTATCTTCGTCGGCGTGGCCCTCGCCGCGCTTATCGCGCCGCCGATAGGCGCCGCGGCGAACTACGTCGGCACGCTGATTGTCGAGGCCACGAAGCTGCAGCCCTTCTGGATGGGCGTCGTCGTCTCCGCCCTCGTGGGCATTGCGCTGACCCTGCCGATATCCTCCGCCGCGATATGCCACAGCTTTGGGCTCGTGGGCCTCGCGGGCGGCGCGGCCGTGGCCGGCTGCTGTGCGAACATGGTCGGCTTCGCGGTCATGAGCTTCCGCGAGAACCGCTGGGGCGGCCTCGTCAGCCAGGGCCTCGGCACCAGTATGCTGCAGATGGGCAACATCGTCCGCAACCCGAAGATATGGATCCCCGCCATCGTCACCAGCATGATAACCGGCCCGATAGCCACCTG
>DVJK01000134.1 GCA_018716795.1 Candidatus Scatomorpha merdipullorum
AACTGCGGCTGCATATCCGTCGGGAAGCCGGGATAGGGCATGGTCTTGATGTTGACCCTGCGGAGCCTGCCCGAGCTCTTGACCACGACGGAGTCCTCATACGCGGTGACGCCGACGCCCATCTCGCGCAGCTTGGCGGAGATGCTCTCCAGATGGCGCGGGATGACGTTCTTCACGCGCACCTCGCCGCCGGCGGCGGCGCAGGCGACCATATAGGTCCCGGCCTCTATCTGGTCGGGTATAATCGTGTAGCTCCCGCCGTGGAGGGCGTCCGTGCCGTTGACCTTGACGGAGTCCGTACCGGCCCCGCGCACGTCCGCGCCCATGGAGTTGAGGAAGTTCGCGAGGTCGACGATGTGCGGCTCCTTGGCGGCGTTCTCGATTATGGTGCGGCCGCGGGCCATGCTGGCCGCGAGGATGATGTTCATCGTCGCGCCGACGCTGACCTTGTCGAGGTAAATCCGCGTGCCGTGGAGCTTGCCGTCTATGGCCTTGGCGTACACAAAGCCGCCGGAGACGTCCACGTCCGCGCCGAGGGCGGTCATGCCCTTGATGTGCTGGTCTATCGGCCTCACGCCGAAGTTGCAGCCGCCTGGCATGGTGGTCTTGGCCGCGCCGAAGCGGCCGAGCATCGCGCCTATAAGATAATAGCTCGCGCGTATCTTGCGCATGAGGTCGTAGGGCGCGTCCGTATAGCGCACGTCCGTGCAGTCAATGTCGACCGTGTTGCGGTTGACGAGGCGTATCTTCGCGCCGAGATGCTCGAGGATGGTCATGAGCATGTCCGCGTCGCTTATCTGGGGTATGTTCTCCAGCCGGCAGACGCCGTTGACCATCAGAGCGGCGGGAATTATGGCCACGGCCGCGTTCTTCGCGCCGCTGACCTCAACCTCGCCGTAAAGGGATTTTCCGCCGTGGATTACGTATTTTTCCAATAACTACACCTTCCATTCTCCGCGCCGGCGCGGATATCGGCGCCGTTTCCGGCGGTGACAATTCGTCGCGGCGGCGTCCGTGCTCCGTTCTCCGGGCGCTCATCGGCGCACCTTGACTATTGTACCTTTAATATTAACACATTGTTTCCAATTATTCAAGCCGCTTATTCGCTCAGGTGACCGTCTCCTGAAGGCCGGTGACGGCGTTTATGAAGAACTCGCCCGTGTCGGTCTCGATACGCCAGACGGGCGTGAGCGTGGCCTCGCCCGCGGCATTGGCCTGCATGTTATAGCAGAGCTCCAGCTCGTCCAGGCTCGAGCAGACGTGCCCGTTTTCGAGCACGAGCGACAAAAAGCGCGTGAGCACGGTCGGCACGTCTATGAGCTCCTGCTGCCGCTCGCCGGTGACCGTGTCCAGCACGCGGGTGCCGTACACGCCCAGGAGCTCGCCGTCGGCGAAGGTGAAGCTCAGCACGCAGTTTATGACGCGCACGCCGTCGTAGGAGCAGCACAGCTCCAGCGTGCCCTCGTCGGAGTCCTCGTCCAGGTTGAGGCTGACGGGCTCGCTGACCGTCCGGAGGCCGAGGCTCCTCGCGAAGTCGCGGGCGCAGCCCGTGAGGTCGCCGCGCGCGGAGTATTCGCCGGAGTGGAGGTTCATCTCCACGCCGCCGGTGCCGCGGAAGCCCGCCTCGCCCCTCGAGCCGAAGTAGAGCAGGATGTTGCCGCCCTGGTCGGAGACGGCGGCGTTGCCGAGGACGTTGGTCACCATGCGCTCCTCATGCTCGGTGTCTCGCGCGAGGCTGAGGGTTTCAATCTCCCGCTCGGAGAGGTCGACGTCCTCCGCGACGGAGATGCCGTTCTCGGCCAGGAGCTGCACCGCGCCCTCCACGGCCCCGCTGCGCTGGGCCCGCTCGCGGAGCGTATCGCTTACAAACACGCTCAGGAGTATGGCGTTTACAATCAGCAGGACGAGGATTATGAAGTTTTTGACTTTGACAGAATCCATATGCCAACCTTAAATCGTGAGCCAGCAGGCGCTGACCGCGCCGGAGGCGTCCAGATAGCACAGCCGCGGCTCCCCTCCGCCGGAGGCGCGCACCACGGCGGCGTTGAGGCGCGAGGGCAGCGGCCGCTCCGCCGCGCCGGTGTACCCGTAGCCGCGGAAGGCAATGTCCGCCGAGGTTAGAACACCGCCCGAAAGCTTGAATTCCGCGGCGTATTCCCGCCCGGCGAGGCTGACGGGCAGGCCGTCCACGACGTAGTCGTAGCGCAGGGTGTATTCTCCCGTCGAGCCGTCGAGGTAGATGTACGAAAGCCGAAGCTCCGCGACGCCGCTCTCAAGCCCGGCGCTCCCGGCGAGGATGCGCCGCGTGAGCTCCACGGCGTCCGACGGGCTTATCGGGGACGAGCCCTCGAGCGCGGAGCGGTTCGTGTACCGCAGCACGCCGTCGAAGCCGAGGCGGAGCGTGGCCTCGCCCTCGACGTAGACGAGGCTTCCGTCGGCCTCGGGGTAGTCGCGGACGAGGTTGGAGTTCATGCCCAGCACCGCGAGCAGCTGCTGCTCGCTCACGCGGGACATGGAGTTCTCCGCCGTCAGGGCGTGGACCTCGACGGGCTCGGAGACGACGACGAAGTACGGGTCCACCCCGTCGAACTCCGGCGCGAGCTCGAAGACGAAGCGCGCCCCGTCCGGCTCGCTCTCCGATACGCGGCCGGCGAGCTCGGAGTAGCTGAGCTCGGTGGTGCAGCGGTAGGCCGCGCGGTGGGAGCGCTCGCGCATATAGTAAAGCGTGACCTCCCCGTCCGAAAGCGAGAGGCAGAGCCTCCTGGCGCTGTGCCCGGCGGCGGAGGAGTCCATCTCCGAGCCGAGCCAGATGGCGAAGCTGGAGAGCTGGCAGTCGGTGTAGTAGTCAAAATATACGCCCGGGCCGGATACGGCCTGCTCCCAGGCCTCGAGGCTGACCTCCTCCGGCTCTCCCGCCGAGCCCAGGGCCTCGGCCAGGGCGGCGGAATAGCGCGCGTTGAACTCCTCGAGCTCGCGCGAGGAGTACATGGCCGCGGCGTGGACGCCCTCCTCGGGCGTGGCCACGACGCAGAGCGGCTGCGCCGCGGCGGAATATTCCCGCTCGGACGAGGCCTCGCCGCGAAGCGCGTCGGCGTAGGGGCTTATGCTGCCGTCCAGGCTGAATCCCGCGCGGCCGAAGGCCAGGAGCATCGCGCTCACCGCGAGCGCGGCAATGACGAGGCTCTGCACGCAGCCTATGGCGCGGCGCGAGGGCCTGAAGCGCGAAAAATCAAACTTACGCATCGCTCGGCCCCTCCACGGGCAGCCAGACGGTGATGGTGGTGCCGCTGCCGAGGCGGCTCTTGAGATCTATCCGCCCTCCGTGGCGCACGACTATCTCCTGGGCTATCGAGAGGCCCAGGCCCGTGCCGCCGCTCTCGCGCGAGCGGGCCTTGTCCACGCGGTAGAAGCGGTCGAAGACCTTCTGCACGTCCTCCTTGGGTATGCCTATGCCGTTATCCTTGACCGAGCACCAGACCTCCCCTCCGCGCACCCCGGCCTTTATCGAGATGCGCCCGCCGTCCTTCGTGTACTTTATCGCGTTGGAGGCCATGTTCATAAGCACCTGCTCGACGCGCGCCTTGTCGCCGCGTATGCGCGGGATGCCCGGCTCTATCTCCGCGGTGAACTCGTGGTGGTGCGCCTGCGCCTCCATGCGCACGGCGTTGTACACGTCGCGCACCGAGGTCTCGAAGGAGAACTCGTCGAAGGAGAACTCGAAGCTGCCCGCGTCGAAGCGCGAGAGCGTCAGCAGGTCCTGCACTATCTTCGTCATGCGGTCGGACTCGTTGAGGATGACGTTCAGGAACTTCTCCCTCGTCTCCGGCGGGATGTCCGGGTCGTGGGCCAGGGTCTCGGCGTAGCTCTTGACGCCGGTTATGGGCGTGCGCAGCTCGTGCGAGACGTTGGCCACGAACTCGCGGCGCATCTGCTCGCTGCGCTTGAGGTCGTCGAGCGTGTCCTCGAGCTGGACGGCCATGTCGTTGAAGGTGCGCGTGAGGACGCCTATCTCGTCCTTGGAGGTGTTCGCGACCTTGTCCGTGAAGTCGCCGGAGGCGACCTTCTCGGCGGCGTGCGTCAGCTCCTGGATGGGCGCAATCATCGTCTTGGCGAGCAGCAGGCTCAAAAAGACGGAAATCACCAGGCCGACGGCCAGAGCCTCGACGATTATGAGCAGCAGCTGGTCGTTCAGGCTGCGCATGGTCTCGCGGTTGTCGATGATGTAGATTATATAGTCCGAATCCCCTCCCTCAACGGGCAGGGCGAGGTCCATATAGTCGGCGTTGGGGTCGCTGGCGTCGCCGCTCTCCCCGCCGAGGGCGGTGACGATATTGGGCGTTATCTCCACGCCGTTTTCCATCGTGACGCTGCCCGCAAGCCAGTCGCCGGTCGCGCCGTCGAGGATGTGGTAGTTCCTCGTGCCGCGGTCGATGCCCAGGCGGCCGGCGTAGACGCCGAGGATTTCGCTCATGTAGGCCGGGCTGTCGTCCGCGGCGGCCTCGCGCAGGGCGACGGCCACCTCGTTGTCCGCAAAGACCTCGGACATATTGTCGTAGAAGTCGTTCAGGTAAAAGCTGCGCACTCCCCTAGTCAGAAACACGCCCGCGACAAGCATGAGCACGATGATAAGGAAGAGGATTATAAGCACCAGCTTCGTGTACAGGCTTCGGTTCATATCCGGCTCCTCAGTCGGCGAAGTAGTAGCCCGCGCCGCGCTTCGTCATGACGTACTGCGGCTCGGAGGGGTTGTCCTCCAGCTTCTCGCGCAGGCGGCGCACGGCGACGTCCACGGCGCGCAGGTCGCCGAAGTAGTCGTACTGCCAGACGGCGGCCATGAGCTCCTCCCTGCTCACGACGCGGCCCGGCCGCTCCGCGAGGAACTTCAAAAGCTCATACTCGCGCTGCGTGAGCTCGAGCTCCCGCCCGTCCTTTATGACCGCGCGGCGGGCGCAGTCGATTATGAGGTCGCGGGCGCGCAGGACGTCGTCGCCCGGGCCCGGCTGCTGCGGCGCCATGCTGGCCGCGCGGCGCATGTTCGTGCGCACGCGGGCGATGAGCTCGCGCATGGAGAAGGGCTTGGTTATGTAGTCGTCCGCGCCCAGCTCGAGGCCGAAGACCTTGTCCGTCTCCTCCTCGCGGGCGGTTATCATGATGATGGGCACGTTGTTGCCCTCGGCGCGCAGAGTCCGGCAGACCTCGAAGCCGTCCATCTCGGGCAGCATGACGTCGAGCAGTATGACGTCCGGATCCTCGCTGCGCGCCAGGCGGAGTCCCTCCGCGCCGTCGTAGGCGCAGACGACCCTCGTGCCGTCCTTTTCGAGGTTATACCTGAGTATGTCGACGATAGAGCGCTCGTCGTCAACTATCAGAACTTTTCCCATCCTTCAGCCTCCAGAAAGCGCCGCGCCTTGAGCACGGCAATTATGGTTTTTGCGTCGTCCAGCTCGCCGTTCATGGCCATCTCCGTGAGCATGCCGAGCGAGTGCGCCTCGACGTTCAGGAACTCGCCGCTGTCCGGGTGCGCCGCGCCGTGCTCGAGCTCAAGCGCGAGGTAGAGGTGCAGCACCTCGGTCGAAAAGCCCGGCGAGGTGCAGCAGGAGCCGAGGTCCACCATGCGCCCGGCGGTGAGGCCCGTCTCCTCGCTCAGCTCGCGCACGGCGGCGGGCAGAGGGATTTCGCCCTTCTCGAGCTTGCCGGCGGGGATTTCAAGCATCTCGCGGCCCATGGGGTAGCGGTACTGCCTCACGCACCAGACCGTGCCGTCCTTCTCGACGGGGATGACGCCCACGCCGCCCGGATGCTCCACAACCTCGCGGCGGACAATCCTGCCGTCCACAAGCTCCGCGCGGTCGAGCCGGACGTCGACTATAACTCCGTGATACGGCGTTTCGCCGTCTATACGCTTTTCAATGGCCATTGCGATGCCTCCCGAAAACTTTACTGGCCCCTACATAATATCACATATTCCTCCGCATTTCCAGCCCCATTGCTCTCGCCGCCCCAAAAACTGAAACGCAATTGTAACGCATGGGCGGTTTATTTTTCTCGGGCGCTGTGTTATACTTAGGCGGAATGAGATTACTGTGGAGGTATGTGTCGTGGCGCGCGCTGTCGGAATAAAACAAATTGCGCAGAACCGCAAGGCGTTCCACAATTACTTCGTGCTTGAACGCTATGAGGCCGGGATAGAGCTCTTCGGCACCGAGGTCAAGAGCATACGCGGCGGCGGAGTGAACCTCAAGGATTCCTTCTGCACCGTCAAGGACGGAGAGCTCTTCGCCCGCGGGCTGAGGATAAGCCCCTACGAAAAGGGCAACATCTTCAACCGCGATCCCCTGCGCCCCAAGCGCCTGCTCATGCACAAGCGGGAGATTCAAAAGCTCAACGCCCGCGTCATGCAGGACGGCGTGGCGCTCGTGCCCCTCTCGCTCTACTTCAAGGACGGGCGCGTCAAGCTCGAGCTCGGCCTGTGCAAGGGCAAAAAGCTCCACGACAAGCGCGACGCCGAGGCGGAACGCCAGGCCAAGCGCGATATGGATCGGGCGATGCGCGAAAAGTACTAGGAGGTCGACCATGAAAAAGCTGTTTTCCCTGATACTTGCCGGGACGCTGGCCCTCTCCCTCTGCGTCGCCGCCCACGCCGACGGCACGCTGACGGACGTGACGCCGGGCAGCTGGTACTATAACGAGGTCAGCGAGATGGTCGCCGCCGGGTACATCGACGGCTATGAGGACGGCACCTTCGGCCCCGAGCGCACCGTGACCGTCATCGAGGCCGTGACCATGACCGCGCGCATGACGGGCGCGCCCGTCGGCGAGGCCGACGGCTTCTGGGGCGGGCTTCAGCTTGAGTACGCATACCAGTCCGGCTGGATAAGCGAAAGCGACGTCGCGCCCAACGCGCCGGAGACTCCCGTAACCCGCGAGCTGGCCAGCAAGATTGTCGCCGCGGCCCTCGGCCTCGGCTATCCCGCGGGGACCGAGCTCCCCTTTTCCGATGCGGACAGCGTCGGCGAGTCCTATAAGGGCAGCGTGCTCGCGCTCTACTCCGCGGGGCTCCTGAACGGCTATGAGGACGGCACGCTCCGCCCGCAGGACACCCTGACCAGGGCCCAGGCGGCCTCCCTGCTCTACCGCGCCGTACACATGGGCGACGGAAGCGGCGGCGGGCTCATCTCCGCCGCGGGCTATGCCCCGTCCGAGATTATAAACTACTTCTGCGACGTCGCCCTCGGCGCCGAATACGGCGAGACCGACGAGGTCGTGATACGCTGGGGCGAGCCCGTGCGCTACCACATCGGCGCCGGCGCCACCGAGGCCGACCTCCAGCAGATATACTCACTCATCGACGCGCTCAACAAGGTGCCCGGCTTCCCCGGCTTCGTGCCCGCCGCCTCCGCGGAGGACGCCTCGCTGACCGTCAGCTTTGTCGACACCGCGGGTATGGAGGCCGCCGCCGGCGACAGCTTTAACGGCTATGTCACGCTCCGCTGGGCGCTCGACGGCTACGGCATCGTCAGCGGGCAGATATACTACAATACCGAGCTCGACCAGGGCGAGCGCAACGCGGTCATTGTCGAGGAGCTGGTGCAGTCCCTCGGCCTGCTCAACGACACATACGACCACCCCGAGAGCATCTTCTACCAGTACCACACCGACACCTCCTGGCCCACCACCCTCGACTGGGCCGTTATACAGCTGCTGTACAGCGACGGACTCACGCCCGGCATGGACGAGCAGGCGGTCCGCGCCGCTGCCGAGCAGCTTGTAAGATAAAAAGAAAGGATGATAAACATGCCCAATCCCGTAGTCACCATCGAAATGGAAAACGGCGGCGTCATCAAGGCCGAGCTCTACCCCGAGCTCGCCCCGAACACCGTGAACAATTTCCTGAGCCTCGTGAAGCAGGGCTTCTACGACGGCCTCATCTTCCATCGCGTGATACCCGGCTTCATGATTCAGGGCGGCGATCCCCAGGGCAGCGGCATGGGCGGCCCCGGATACCGCATAAAGGGCGAGTTCAAGCACAACGGCTTCTCCAAGAACAACCTCAAGCATGACCGCGGCGTCCTGAGCATGGCCCGCAGCATGATGCCCGACACCGCCGGAAGCCAGTTCTTCATAATGCACGACAAGGCCCCTCACCTCGACGGCGAGTACGCCGCCTTCGGCAAGGTCATTGAGGGCATGGACGTCGTCGACGAGATTGCCAACACCCCCACCGACTATAACGACCGCCCCAGGGCCGAGCAGCGCATGAAAAAGGTCAGCTGCGAAACCTTCGGCGTCGACTACCCCGAGCCGGTGAAGTTCTGACAGAAAAAAAGCAATCCCTCCCCACCCCGCAAGACAACGCAAGACAGCGCAGCAAACCTTGCCCCAAACAAACACAAAAATCGCAAGGCAGCAAAGCACCCCTTGCGCCAAACTAACGCGCAAATCGCAGTCCGCGCAAGGCAGCGAAGCGCCCCTTGCGCGCAACCCACACCAACAAAACCGGAGCCCAGCAAAGCGGGTCCGGTTTTGAGAGGAAGAACAAACGGAGCGAAACGGATGTTCCCCGGCTTTGCCGGGGAACGCAGTGAAGCGCAGTTTGTTCTGACGTGGGGGCGTACTGGTTTCGACGGGGATGCGGAGACCGGAATAGCGGGCGGATGCGCCTGACATCCTTAAAACGGGCACCTATAAATTAAAGAACAACGAAAAGCCTGTTCTTCTCGCTGCCTAAGCAGTGAGCGTCCACGCCGGGAGGGCCGCGGCCCGGCTGCTGGGCGTTGATTAGCGGCGAACGTGAGTGCGCAAAGCTTTGAGCGCACCATGCATAATGAAGCTACCAAACCCGGAAGTGTGAGCGTTCACGTCCGGATAAGGGAATGTAAATAACTCTCTGCGCCCGGAGAGGTTCCGGAGGAAGCATTCTCGGACGGGGGTTCGATTCCCCCCGCCTCCACCACGTCGCCGCGGACGGCATATCGTTCGCGGCGACTTTTTGCAAAAGTCGCCTCTCACTCATTCTGTCGCGGCTCCTCTCCAACTGCGACCCGCTGCGCTGGGCTCGCAGTTGGTTTTCTATGCCGGGTATCTTTTTTGTCAACACAACCCGCACCGGAGCAAAGCTCGCTTTGCTCCGGCGTTTTTTCTATGCTGCGGCGCTTACGGCTGCGGCGGCTTGCGCTTTTGGGGATTATCTGATAACATGAGATAAACCTGCCGTTACGGAGCTCGATATGAAAAAACAGACTCTGCCGTATCTATACGCCCTCGCAACCGTTGCCTGCACCTTCGCGGTGGGGCAGCTTATACTTTGGCTTTCGCCGGACGGCGCCGACGTCTTGGCCTCCGTCCTGTTCATCCTTATGAACCTGCTGCCCATGCTGGCCGCCTTTGTTTTTGTCCGGATATCCGGCGAAATCACCGGAACGGCGCGGATGCTCAGGGCCTCATTTACGCTGCGTGAACGCTGGTACGCCTATGCCGCCGCCCTCGCCGTGCCGCTCGTCTATTACGGCGTATCGTTTTTGCTGGGAAATGTGACTTTTACCGGCTCTCCCTTTTCGGCGCTCCTCGCCTACTTCCCCTGGACGCTTCTGCAGGGCGGCCTGGAGGAGGTCGGCTGGCGCTGGTATCTTCAGACTCACATATCGGTTAGGAAAAGTTTTGCCCTGAAAATGCTTGTCATATCCCTTATCTGGTTTGTGTGGCACTTCCCGATATACCGTCTGCCATGGATAACGGCCGGCTCCTCAGATTATCTCGTCTTCTACCTGATGATACTCGGCAATACCTTTACACTCGGCGCGGTTAAGGAGCTCTCCAGGGGCTCCGTACCCTGCATCGCCGCTCATATGCTGATAGATACTACTGCGGTCTCCATGCTTGTAGGGAGCGATCCGGCCAAAGTCGCCGTACTTGCCGGCGTGGAAATCGCGCTTTCCGCGCTTGCCGTGCGCATATTGGGCGGCGGGCGGAGGACTTAGGAGGCGGATTATGGACAAGCTTGAGGCTTTGAAGCGATACTTCGGGCACGGGGAATTCCGGCCCGGGCAGGCGGAGCTCATCGACGCCGCGCTCGGAGGGCGGGATCTGCTCGCCGTCATGCCGACGGGCGGCGGCAAGTCGCTGTGCTATCAGATTCCGGCGCTGCTGCTGCCGGGCGTGACGCTGGTCGTCTCCCCTCTTATCTCCCTCATGAAGGACCAGGTCGCCGCGCTCAAGGCCGCGGGCATACCCGCCGCCTTCATAAACAGTTCGCTGACGGCCGCCCAGCTGCGCCTGGTGCGCGAAAGGGCCGCGCGCGGGGAATACAAGCTGCTGTACGTGGCCCCGGAGCGCTTGGAGTCCGGAAGCTTCGCCGCCCTCGCGCGGGAGCTCGAGCCGCCGCTCGTGGCGGTGGACGAGGCGCACTGCATCTCCCAGTGGGGCCAGGACTTCCGCCCGAGCTATCTCAAAATTGCGGATTTCATCGACGCGCTGCCGCGCCGGCCCGTCGTCGCCGCCTTCACGGCCACGGCCACAGCCCGAGTGCAGCGGGATATCATGCAGCTGCTCCGGCTCAAAAGCCCGCTCTGCCGCGTCACGGGCTTCGACCGGCCAAACCTCTATTTTGACGTCCGCAGGCCCAAAAGCAAGCGCACGGAGCTCATAGAGCTGCTGCGCGAGCGCCGCGGCAAAAGCGGCATAGTCTACTGCGCCGCGCGCTCCACCGTCGAGCGCGTCTGCGATATGCTATGCGGACGCGGCTTTTCCGCGACGCGCTATCACGCCGGCCTTGCCGAGGAGGAGCGGCGGCGGAATCAGGAGGACTTCCAGTTCGACCGCAAGAGCATAATGGTCGCGACAAACGCCTTCGGCATGGGCATAGACAAGTCCAACGTCAGCTTCGTCATACACTACAACATGCCCAAGAGCATAGAGGCCTATTACCAGGAGGCCGGGCGCGCCGGACGCGACGGGGCCCCGGCGGACTGCATCCTCCTCTTCTCTCCCGGCGACATCACGACCGCAAAATATCTGATTGAAAGCAGCGGCGAGGAGCTCGGCGAGGTCGAGCGCGAGGACCTTCGAAAGCGCGACTATGAGCGGCTGCGCGTCATGACGGGCTACTGCCGCACGGGCAAGTGCCTGCGCGGGTATATCCTCGACTACTTCGGCCAGGAGCACGCGGACTGCTGCGGCGCCTGCGGCAACTGCAAATCCACCGTGAAGCTCGAGGACGTCACGGTTCGCGCGCAGATGATACTCTCCTGCGTATACCGCATAAGGGAGAGGCTGGGCTATTTTGTCGGCAAGACGCTGGTGGTCAACACGCTCCGCGGCAGCCGCGAGCAGCGGCTTATCTCCATGGGCCTGGACAGGCTCTCGACCTATGCGCTCATGAGCGAGGCAAAGGCCGAGGAGATAAAGGAGCTCATAGAATTCCTCGAGGCCGAGGGCTACCTGCGCACGAATCCGCATATGGCTCTGGAGCCCGAGCCGAGCGCCTCTGAGCTGCTTTTCGGCGGGAAGAAGCTGTATATGCCCGTCCGCGAGGCCGCTCCCGCGCGCAGGCGGCGCCGCCGCTCCGCGGAGCCCGCCGATATCGAGGAGGCGGAGGACCTCTTCTCCGCGCTCAAAACCCTGCGCGCCGGCATAGCCCGCGGCGAGGGCGTACCCGCCTACATGGTCTTCTCAAACGCCACCCTCATGGACATGGCCGCCCGCGCGCCCCGGAACATGGACGAGCTCCTGGACGTCTCCGGCGTCGGCGAAGTCAAGGCCGCCAAATACGGCAAAGCCTTCCTCCGCGCAATCGAAGAATATAACCGCCGCAAAGCCTAAAACGCACCACCCCAAACCCCAAGCCTCCGGCTTCGTATTTAAAAGAATGCACAAACGAACCGAAACAAATCCCTCACAACCACAAAACCGAAGACTTCGGCTTCGGTTTTGAAAGGAGGAACGGATGTCAACAGGCAACCCCATAAAAAACAAATCCGAAGCCCAGCGCAGCGGGTTCGGATTTGAAAGGAAGAACGAACGGAGCGGAACGGATGTCACCGGGCGCAGCCCCAGGCTGTGCCCGGTGACGGAGTGCAGCGCAGTTTGTTCTGACGCTGGTGCGGGCAGTGGGACTTGAACCCACACGGAGTCTCCACAGGAACCTAAATCCTGCGCGTCTGCCAATTCCGCCATGCCCGCGTGGTCTATATAATACTACCCTAGAGTATTACTGTCAACACATCGTTGACTTTACCTGTTTATTGCGGTAAAATGGGCCGTATAAGTTTTGAGGAGGATCCGTTTATGCTTGGAGTCCTGGCCAATTCGCTGGCCGTGCTGGTCGGCGGCGTCATAGGTATGCTCTGCGGGAGCAAGATAAACAGTAAATACACCGATTCGCTCATGGTCGCGCTCGGCCTTGCAACCATGGGCATGGGCGTCGTGAGCACGGTGGGTACGGCCGACGTGCTCTGCATCATTGTCTGCTGCTCGATAGGCACGGTCATCGGCGAGCTGCTGCACATTGACGACGGCGTCAACGCCCTGGGCCGCGTAGCGGAGCGGCGCTTCGCGGGCAAAAACGGCAAGGGCAGCTTCACGAGCGCCTTCGTCAGCTGCTCGATACTCTTCTGCATCGGCTCCATGTCCGTCATGGGCAGCGTGCAGGCCGGCATAGGCGACAACTCCATCCTCTTCGCCAAAGCCGTGCTGGACCTTATCGCCTCCCTGGCCTACGGCGCGGCCCTGGGCGTCGGCGTTCCGGCGAGCTTCGTCTGCGTGCTCGTCGTCGAGGGCGGGCTCACGCTTCTCTCCTCCGCCGCCGCGCCGTTTCTGACCGACGCGATTGTCGCGGAGATGAGCGCCGTGGGCGGCATACTGCTCATCGGCCTCGCAATAAACCTCCTGAACCTGCGGCAGCTGCCGATAAAGATTGCGAACATGCTCCCGGCCGTCTTCCTCCCCGCGGCCTATGTGCCGCTCTACGGCTGGATAACTTCGATTGTATAAGCGAGGCCTGACATGATGAACGACACCATTGCCGCGCTGGCCACGGGCGGCGCGGTCAGCGCGATAGGCATAGTCCGCGTCTCGGGGCCGAAGGCCCTCGAGCTCACGGACGCCGTCTTCCGCCCCGCGGACGGCAGGGCGATGAGCGACCACGGCGACAGGCAGCTCGTCTACGGCGCGCTCCTGGCCGCGGACGGGCGCGCGCTGGACTACTGCCTCTGCACCGTGAGCCGCGCCCCGCGATCCTACACCGGCGAGGACACGGCGGAGCTGCAGTGCCACGGCTCGCCCGTCGTGCTCGCGGCGGCGCTCCGGCGGCTCTTTGATCTCGGCGCGAGGCAGGCCGGGCCCGGCGAATTCACAAAGCGCGCCTTCCTGAACGGGCGCATGGACCTGACGCAGGCCGAGGCCGTCATAGACGTCATAGAGGCCGAGACC
>DVJK01000135.1 GCA_018716795.1 Candidatus Scatomorpha merdipullorum
AGACGTGCGCGCCGTGACGCTCATGGACTGCGTCGAGCTCCTGGAGGAGGAGACGGTCGAGGGCATGGAGGGCGAGGACCACGCCGGCCACGACCACGCGCACGAGGCGGAGTATGACGAGCACGTCTGGACCAGCCCGCGCAACGCCGCGCTGATATGCGAGAGGATAGCCGCCGCGCTCATTGAGGCGGACCCGGGGCACGCGGACGAGTATAACGCCAGCCTCGCGGCGTACAAAGCCGAGCTCGCGGAGCTCGACGCCGCCTTCACGGAGACAGTTGCAAACGGCGCGCGCGACACCATCATCTTCGCCGACCGCTTCCCGCTTTTATACTTCGCGCGGGCCTACGGCCTCGAGTATTACGCCGCCTTCCCCGGCTGCTCGGACGACGCGGAGCCCAGCGCGGCGACCGTCGCCTTCATCATCGACAAGGTGAAGGCGGAGGGCATCCCCGTCGTCTTCCACGTCGAGCTCGCGAACGAGGACATGGCGGACATCGTCTGCGACGAGACCGGCGCGGTCAAGCGGCAGTTCAACGCCTGCCACAACCTGACGCGCAGCCAGTTCAACGCGGGCGTGAGCTACCTCGACCTGATGTGGGAGAATACCAAAGTCCTGAAGGAGGCGCTGGAGTGATGGCGCTTATAAAATGCGAAAACCTTGCCTTCGCCTACTCGGGCGAGACGGTGCTCTCGGGCGTCAACTTCGAGGTGAACCCGGGCGACTATCTCTGCGTCGTGGGCGAGAACGGCTCGGGCAAGAGCACGCTCATACGCGGCCTCCTGGGCCTCAAGGAGCCCTCGGGCGGCACGATAAGCTACGGCGGCGGCCTCAAGCCCAGCGAGATAGGCTATCTCCCGCAGCAGACGGAGGCGCAGCGCGACTTCCCGGCGAGCGTCATGGAGGTCGCGCTCTCCGGCAGGCTCAACTCGCTCGGCCGCCGCTTTTTCTACTCAAGGGCCGACCGGGCCGAGGCCGAGCGCAACCTCGAGCGCATGGGTATGCTGGAGTTCAAGAACCGCTGCTATCAGGAGCTCTCCGGCGGCCAGCAGCAGCGCGTGCTGCTGGCCCGCGCGCTCTGCGCCACGACGAAGCTGCTGCTCCTGGACGAGCCGGTGGCGGGCCTCGACCCCGTGGCGACGGGCGAGATGTACAATCTATTGAAGCTCATAAACCTCTGCGACTGCGTCACCGTCGTCATGGTCTCGCACGACATCCACGCCGCGCTCCGCTACGCGACGCACATCCTGCAGCTGGGGCACACGCAGCTCTTTTACGGCAGCGTGGCCGAATACCGCGTCAGCGACGCCGCGCGCGTCTTCAAGGAAGGGGGAGCGGTGTGATAATCCTCGAGATGCTCTCCTATCCCTTCCTGGCCCGGGCGATGCTCGTGGGCGTGCTCGTCTCGCTCTGCGCCGCGCTTCTGGGCACCTCGCTGGTGCTTAAGCGCTACTCGATGATAGGCGACGGGCTCAGCCACGTCGGCTTCGGCGCACTCGCGATAGCCTCCGCCCTCGGCTGGGCGCCGCTGGCCGTGGCCGTGCCCGTGGTGGTCATCGCCGCCGTGGCGCTTCTGCGCGTGAGCCAGACGCGCAGCGCGATAAAGGGCGACGCCGCCGTCGCGCTCATATCCTCGGGCGCGCTGGCCGTGGGCGTGCTGGTCATAAGCCTCACGAGCGGTTCGAACACCAACGTCTCCAACTATATGTTCGGCTCCATCCTCACCGTCTCGCGCGCGGACGCATGGCTGAGCGTCGCGCTCTGCGCGGCGGTGCTCGCGTGCTGCACGCTCTTCTACCCGCGCTTCTTCGCCGTCACCTTTGACGAGACCTTCATGCGCGCCACGGGCGGTAAGGCCGGGCGGTACAACCTGCTGCTCGCCGTGCTCACCGCCGTCACCGTCGTGCTCGGCATGCGCATGATGGGCGCGCTGCTGATATCAAGCCTCATTATCTTCCCGCCGCTCGCGGCCATGCGCGTCTTCCGCACCTTCAAATCCGTCACCGTCTGCTCCGCCGTCCTGAGCGTCGCCTGCTTTATTATCGGCATGACCGCCTCCTACGCCCTCGAGACGCCGAGCGGGGCGAGCGTGGTCTGCGCGGACATCCTGGCCTTCGCCCTCTTCGCCCTCATCGGACGCATAAAGAGGTGAATATTCAGGGCGTTATGCAGCAATTTGTGAATATTCACCGCTGACGGCCCAAAAAATTCGCAAATTTGCGCATAAAATTTCAGCCCAGCGGTTGACAAAAGCGCGCCGGGGTGATATTATTTGCAAAGCCGGTTAAAACCGGACAAAGTAAATGTAATGGAAAGAGGATAATTGTAATGAAGAAGTTTCTTGCTCTTATGCTCGCGCTCGTGATGGTGTTCGCCCTTGCCGCCTGCGGCGAGGCCGAGACCGAGGAGACCACTCCCGCCACCGAGCCCGCCGGTGAGGAGACTCCCGCCGGTGAAGAGACCGCGCCCGCCGGCGAGACCGGCGAGTTCACCACCGTTGAGGAAGGCAAGCTCATCATGGCCACCAACGCCGCCTTCCCTCCGTATGAGATGACTGACGACTCCGGCGCCGTCATCGGCATCGACGCCGACCTCGCCGCCGCGATTGCCGAGAAGCTCGGCCTCGAGCTGGTCATTGACGACATGGACTTCGACGGCGCCCTTCTCGCCGTCCAGCAGGGCAAGGCGGACATGATGCTCGCCGGCCTCTCCGTGACCCCCGACCGTGAGGCCGTCATGGACTTCTCCGACTCCTACGCCACCGGCGTGCAGGTCGTCATCGTCACCGAGGACAGCGACATCGCCACCTCCGACGACCTCGTGGGCAAGCTTATCGGCACCCAGCGCGGCACCACCGGCTACATCTACGCCTCCGACACGCCTGAGAACGGCGGCTACGGCGAAGACGCCGTCATCCCCTACGACAACGGCATTACCGCCGTCCAGGCTCTCAAGAACGGCCAGGTCGACGCCGTCATCATTGACAACGGCCCCGCCCAGGAGTTCGTCGCCGCGAACCCCGGCCTGAAGATTCTCGAGACCCCGTGGGTTGAGGAGGAATACGCGATCGGCCTGACCAAGGGCAACGACGCGCTCAACGCCGCCATCAACAACGCCCTTGCCGAGCTCATTGAGGACGGCACTGTCCAGAGCATCATCGACAAGTACATCACCGCCGAGTAATCCCGGCAAACGCGCTATCAAAGGGCGGCCCGCAAAGCCGCCCTTTTCTTTGAGAGGAGTACGCCATGGAAAATTATATCCTGTGGAAGGAGCTGCTGGTCGGAGGCGAGGACATCGGCTTCTGGAAAGAGCAGTACGTATACTTCTACCAGGCCTTTATTGAGAACGACAGATGGCTTCAGTACATCGAAGGCGTCGGCACAACCATCGTCACAACGGCGTGCGCTCTCATCATAGGCGTTATACTGGGCGTCCTGGTGGCGAGCGTCCGCACGGCGCACGACCAGCAGAGGATTGGCCGGCGCAATCCCGTGCTCGGTTTCTTCAACGCCATCTTCAAGGTCTACGTCACCGTGATACGCGGCACGCCGATGATGGTGCAGCTGCTTATCATGGGCTTCGTCATTTTCAAGAGCAGCCGCAACTTCACCATGGTCGGCGCGCTGACGCTTGGCATCAACTCCGGCGCCTACGTCTCCGAGATTATCCGCGGCGGCCTCATGAACCTCGACCGCGGCCAGAGCGAGGCCGGGCGCAGCCTGGGCCTCGGGTACATAGACACCATGCGCTTCATCGTCATCCCGCAGGCCTTCAAGGCCATACTCCCCGCGCTGGGCAACGAGTTTATCATACTCCTGAAGGACACCTCGCTCATAACCGTCATAGGCGGCAAGGAGCTCGTCCACGCCGCGCAGGGCATTGTCGACCGGACCTACGAGGCCATGTACCCATTCTTCGGCGCGGCGGCGGTGTACCTGGTAATGGTCATGATTTTCTCCTGGCTGCAGGGCAAGCTGGAAAGGAGGCTGAGGCAGAGTGAACGCTAACGCGCTTATCAGCGTCCGCGACGTCAAGAAGTATTATAACGGCGGCAGGGTCAAGGCCCTCGACGGCATCAGCACCGACATCGAGCGCGGCGAGGTCGTCGTCATAATCGGCCCCTCCGGCGGCGGCAAGAGCACCTTCCTGCGCACGCTGAACCTCCTGGAGGAGCCCACCGAGGGCAGCGTCTTCTTCGACGGCGTGGACATCACGGATCCCAAGACGAACATCGACCTCCACCGTCAGAAGATGGGCATGGTGTTCCAGCACTTCAACCTCTTCCCGCACATGACGATACTGCGCAACATGACGCTTGCGCCCATGCGCGTGCTCAAGAAATCGCGCGAGGAGGCCGAGGCCAAGGCCATGCAGCTTCTCGAGCGCGTGGGCCTCGCCGACAAGGCGGCGAACTATCCCAAGCAGCTCTCCGGCGGCCAGCAGCAGCGCGTCGCGATTGTCCGCGCGCTGTGCATGGACCCAGAGGTCATGCTTTTTGACGAGCCGACGAGCGCCCTCGACCCCGAGATGGTCGGCGAGGTGCTCGAGGTCATGAAGCAGCTCGCCGCGGACGGCATGACCATGGCCGTCGTCACGCACGAGATGGGCTTCGCCCGCGAGGTCGGCAGCCGCGTCCTGTTCCTCGCCGACGGCAAGCTCGTCGAGGAGGGCACGCCCGAAAAAATCTTCAACAGCCCCGAAAGCCCGAGGCTTCAGGACTTCCTGAGCAAGGTGCTGTGAGGCCCGCATGAAACGTCCGCGCCGAAAGGCGCGGGCGTTTTGCCGCGATGCTGAGTAGGGGAGGGCTTACACGCCCTCCCGGCGTGGGATGAAGGATGACGTGGGCGCGCCCGTACAAAATGGTGCGCGGGCTGTGCCCGCGGGATTGGATGCGTTGGGCGGTGGACGCGAGGCGAGCGCACCGTGGGTGACGCGGGTGCTATCGGTCAGGCCCAACGGTTGCGTCTAACCCACCCCGGCGGGCGGACAACGACGGCTTTATGCTGATACCTACCCGCACGCAACCGCCGTAGGGGGCGGCGTCCTCGACGCCCCTTGCGTTGGTCGACGGACGACGCCGGTCTGGCGCGCCGCGCCAAAGGTGCGCGGGCTGTGCCCGCGGAATATGATACGCTGGGCGGTGGACGGAGGCGGGTGCGCCGTGGATGACGCGGGTGCGGTTGGGCACGCCAAACGTCCGCAACCACCCTACCCCGGCAGTAATCCGACCGCGGGGCGTCGAGGACGCCGCCCCTTACGGGCAGCAGCGAGACGCAGGTATCAGCATCGTGGTAAGCAGATGCGCAAACGCCGCAAACCTCCGCCCACCCCTCGGCTCCCCTGAAAGGGGAGCTGTCGCGGCGCTTTGCGCCGTGACTGAGGGGTTGGTGCAACGTAGGTGCGGCGAAACCAAGTTGTCCGTCAACCGGCGCCGGGCGGGCGTGGAAGATAAGCCCCTACGGTGGGTGTCGGCGCGAAACCGGCGTTGTCCGTCATATTAGCACTCGCGAGATGAGAGTGCTAATATTTACAATTAGTCCATAGCTCGTTCACGATTTGTTAAAATCCGTGTTGTATTTTATATACGTAAACAGACGAGAGATGTGAATAGGACATCGAAAGTCCGCAAACACTAAATCGTATATAACTCACTGGAGGTTTTTATCATGTTCGAACTCACCCCTTATTCCACCCGCAGGAGCGTCTATGACCCCTTCAATCTGTTCAACGACTTCTTCGGAACAAGCGCCAACTCGATTGCCGAGCTGCGCACGGACATCACCGACAATGGCGACAGTTTCGTGCTCGAGGCCGACCTGCCCGGCTTCAAGAAGGATGACATCAAGATTGACCTTGAGAACGACCGCCTGACCATCAGCGCCACCCGCAGGAGCGAGCACGAGGAGAACAAGTCCGGCTGCATCCGCCGCGAGCGCCACTTCGGCACCTTCGAGCGCAGCTTCGACGTCAGCGGGATTGACACCCAGGGCATCAAGGCCGCGTACACCGACGGCGTCCTGACCCTGACCCTCCCCAAGCGCCCCGAGCTGGTGCCCGACAACAGGAGCATCAACATAGACTGAGCGGCAGACTGAGCAAAGCAAAAGGCCCCGGGCAATCCGGGGCCTTTTTGCTGCCGCGAGCTTCAGTTGGGCCGGCGCAGGCGGTCTATGCCGGGCTTGAGCGAGTTGATTATCGCGGCGAGGGAGCTGGTGGCGGGCACCTCGCTGCCGGGCAGGTTTATGATAAGCGTCCCGCCGCGCAGGCCGGCAATCCCGCGCGAGAGCATGGCGTCCGGCGAGTGCCTGAGGGCGGCGGCGCGCATGACCTCGGGTATGCCGGGCGCGACGCGGTTTATGACGGCCTCCGTGGCCTCGGGCGTCACGTCGCGGCGGGAGAAGCCCGTGCCGCCCGCGGTGAGCACCAGGCAGACGTCCAAATCGTAGCTGCAGCGCACGAGCTCGGCCTTGATGACCTCAAACTCGTCGGGCACCACCTTGGTCGTCACGATTTCCCAGCCCGCTTCGGCGAGCATTCTTGCCAGCGCGGGGCCGGTGACGTCCTCGCGCACGCCGCGGGAGCAGCGGTCGCTTACGGTCAGAATTGCGGCGGTGTATTTCATCCTTAACCCCTCCAAGACTTCGACAATCTTCGCCGGTATTATAACAGAATCCGGCGCGCTCGTAAAGGTCTATGTGAAAACTGCTCTGCCTTTGCCGCTTTGCAACGGCAAAGAATTTTACGTTTTTTACAAAATTGCAGCTTTGGTATTGACAAATCCGTCAGGCTGGTTTATCATCACGCCATCAAAGGGCAAAGGCGTCCGGAGATTTTTACTTCTCCAGGACGCCTTTGCCCCTTTTTATACCCGGCGCGGGCCCCTGAGGCCCGGAAAAGCGCCGCGGAAGCCATATTTCAGCGATTTGAAAAGGAGTGTCGGAAATGAGCAAGTACAGCAAGAGGGACATCATGCGTCTGGTGGCGGATGAGAACGTGGAGTTTGTCCGTATGCAGTTCACGGATATCTTCGGCCAGCTCAAGAACGTGGCCATCACGGCCAGCCAGCTCGAAAAGGCGCTCAACAATCAAATCATGATAGACGGCAGCTCCATAGAGGGCTTCACCCGCATACACGAGAGCGACCAGTATCTCTACCCCGACCCCGACAGCTTCGCGATACTGCCCTGGGCGAAGGGCGAGGGGCGCACGGCGAGGCTCATCTGCGACGTGTACAACCCTGACGGCACGCCCTTCGTGGGCGACCCGCGCGGCGTTCTGAAGCGCGCGCTCAGGCGGGCGGCGGAGCTGGGCTACACCTTCAACGTCGGCCCGGAGTGCGAGTTCTTCCTCTTCGAGACGGACGAACACGGCCGCCCGACCACCAAAACGGGCGACGAGGCGGGCTACTTCGACCTCGGCCCCGTCGACCACGGCGAGTTCGTCCGCCGCGACATCTGCATGGCGCTCGAGCAGATGGGCTTTGAGATAGAGGCCAGCCATCACGAGGTGGCCGCCGGCCAGCACGAGATAGACTTCAAGTACGCCGACGCGCTCACCGCCGCGGACAACATCATGACCTTCCGCATGGTCGTCAAAACCCTCGCGCAGCAGCACGGCCTGCACGCGACCTTCATGCCCAAGCCGGTCTTCGGCATCAACGGCAGCGGCATGCACACGAACATGTCCCTCTTCCGCGAGGGGAAGAACGTCTTCTTCGACCCCGAGGGCGAGCGCGGCCTCTCGAGCGAGTGCTACTCCTTTATCGCCGGGCTGCTGGCCCACGTGCGCGGCATGACGGCGGTGACGAACCCGCTTGTGAACTCGTACAAGCGCCTGGTGCCGGGCTATGAGGCGCCCTGCTACCTCGCCTGGAGCGCCTCAAACCGCTCCGCGCTCATACGCATCCCCGCCGCGCGCGGGCAGAGCACCCGCGTGGAGCTCCGCAACCCCGACCCGGCCTGCAACCCCTACCTGGCCCTCGCGCTCTGCCTCACGGCGGGCCTCGACGGCATAGAGCGCGGCCTGGAGGCGCCCGCGGAGATAACCGAGAACATCTTCGCCATGGACGCCGCCGCGCGCCTCGCGAACGGCATAGACAACTTGCCCGGCTCGCTCGAGGAGGCGGTGCAGGCCCTGGAGAGCGACGAGCTCATGGCCGCCGCGCTCGGCGAGCACGTCTTCCCGCGCTACGTCGAGGGCAAGCTGCGCGAGTGGGATGAGTACCGCACGCAGGTCACGGACTGGGAGCTCGCGCAGTACATGGTGAAGTACTGATATGTGCGCGATATTCGGCTTTACGAGACGGACGGTCTCGCGCGCTCTGGCCGTGGAGGGCTTCATGCGGACGCTCTCCCGCGGCCCGGACATGAGCCGCTTCACGGAGTGCGGGCCCGGCTGGCTGGGCTTCCACCGCCTGGCGATAATGGGCCTCAACGCGAACGGGATGCAGCCCTTCACGCTGGACGGCGACATGTGCGTCTGCAACGGCGAGCTCTACGGCTTCCGCCCGCTCAAGACCGAGCTCGTCGGCATGGGCTACCGCTTCAGATCCGGCTCCGACTGCGAGATACTCCTGCCCATGTACCGCGAGCACGGCACGGGCATGTTCGCCATGCTGGACGCCGAGTTCGCCTGCATCATCTACGACTCGCGGAAAAAGAGCTTCGTCGCCGCGCGCGACCCGCTGGGGATACGCCCGCTCTATTACGGCGAGCTCACCGCCGGCGGCATGGCCTTCGCAAGCGAGCCGAAGAACCTCGTCGGGTTCTGCCGGGAGATACGCCCCTTCCCGCCGGGGCACTACTGGGATGGGGAGTTCCACCGCTACGCCGACCTGACGGCGGTCTCGGAATACAGCGGCGACGGCGAGGAGGAGGCGGCGGAGCACATCCGCGAGCTGCTTATACAAGCGGTCGACAAGCGTCTCGATTCCGACGCGCCGCTCGGCTTCCTGCTCTCGGGCGGGCTGGACTCCAGCCTGGTCTGCTCGATAGCCGCCCGGCTGCTGCAAAGGCCGATACGCACCTTCGCCATAGGCATGGACACGGACCCCATTGACCTCAAATACGCGCGCCGCTGCGCCGAGTTCCTGGGCAGCGAGCACACGGAGGTCACTATGACGCGCGAGGACGTCCTCGCCGCGCTC
>DVJK01000136.1 GCA_018716795.1 Candidatus Scatomorpha merdipullorum
TCTCGTAGGCAGTGAGCTCCGTCCCGGCGGTCTCGGGCGCGGAGGATTCGGGCGTGCCGGTCTCGGGCGTGCCGGTCTCGGGAGCGGCGGATTCGGGCGTGCCGCCCTCCGCGCCGCAGGCGGCGAGCGCGAGAATGAGGCAAAGTGCGAGCGCGATGGAAATGAGAGTTTTTTTCATGCTGAAGCTCCTTTCGGATGTGATGTCAGCACTATAACACGCCGCTCTCCGCGCCTCGTCCAAGTATTTTCCGTCAGAACGCCGCGGGGAAGAGCGCGGCGGCGTACAGCGCCGAGAGGGCCGCGCTCAGGACCCGGCCGCAGAGGTGCCGCGCCATGCCCAGCCCCGCCGGGGCGGCGGCCGCCGCGGTCTGCATATGCACCGAGAGCCCGCCCCAGCCGATTATGAGCGCGCAGAGCGCGAAATTCGCGCGCGTCGCCGCGCAGCCCGCCAGCGCGCTCACCCCGCCGCCTATCTCAAAAAAGCCGGTCAGGAGAGCCCTCGCCGCCCCGAGCTCGAGCCCCGTGCGCGCCGCAAGGGCGCCGCAGAGCCGCGGGAAAAGCCCCGCCGCGTCCAGCGCGGAGCAGAGCGCCGAGAAGATGACGACGAAGCCGCAGACCCTCAGCACGCTCCCGACCGAGCCCGTCACCGCCCGGACGAACACGCCGCGCCCGGGCTCCGGCGGAGAGGGGCAGGTTGACATAATTTTAGAACCCCCGCCCCTCATGAGCAGCCCCGCCGTCAGCGCGGCGAGGATGTGCGCGGCGTAGAGCGCGAGTCCAGCGCGCGCCGAGCCGAAGACGCCCGCGCCCGCCGCGCCGACGAGGAAGGCCGGGCCGGAGTTGTTGCAAAAGCCCAGGAGCCTTTCGCCCTCGGCGCGCGTGACCGCGCCGCTTTGCACCAGCTGCGCGGCCGTCGCCGCGCCGAGGGGATAGCCGCCCGCGAGGCCCATGACGAGCGCCGCCGCCCCGGCGCCCGGCGCGCCGAAGAGCCGCGACATGCCGCCGGAGCAGGCCGCGGCCAGCCTCTGCGGCAGGCCCAGCGCCGAGAGCGCCGAGCCCAGCACAAAGAAGGGGAAGAGCGAGGGGATTATGACCTCGCCGCAGACGCCGAGCGCCCGGCGAACGCCCTCCGCCGCCGCCGAGGGCCATATCAGGAGCGCCGCTCCCGCCGCGAGCGCGGCGGCGCAGCCCGTGAAAAATCCGCGCATAGACACCACCGGGGCAGTTTATGAGCGCCGGCGCGGGAATTATTCGGCCCAGCGGGCAGTATAATCGCCTGAGGGAGGTGGGGATATGGCCAGGGGTCTGGACGCGCTGGGCGCGGAGATAGCCGAGCGGCTGGAGCTGCCCGCGGGCACGGCGGGGCTTGTGAAGCTGACGCTCATGGGCCGGAGCCGCGCGCTCATAGAAAACCACCGCGGCATAAGCTCATACTCCGCCGAGCGCGCGGAGGTGAAGCTCGCCTCCGGCGTCCTGCGCATAGACGGCGAGGGCCTGGAGCTGACGGCCCTCGACCGCTCCGCGCTGCTTGTGAGCGGGCGCATACTCGCCCTGAGCTTCCTGTGAGCGCGCCGCTTCGAGGGCTGCTTCGGGGCAGCGTGTGCGTCAGGATAAGCGGCGCGAGGCCCGCCGAGGGCCTGAACGCCCTCACGCGCGCGGGCATAGCCTGGTGGGGCTGCTCCGCCGTAGACGACTTCACGATGAAGGTTTACATAAATCAAAAAGATTTGCGCGCCGCCGGGGCCGCCGCGGCGCGGAGCCAGTGTGCGCTCGAGGCCCTGCGCGAGCGCGGCGTGCCGGCGGCGGGGCGGAGGCTGCGCCGGCGCACGGCGCTTTTGTGCTCCGCGGCCGTATGCTTCGCCCTGCTCGCGGCGAGCACGCTCTTCGTCTGGGACATAGAGGTCACGGGCTGCGAGAGCGTATCGGAAGGGGAAATCCTCCGCGCCCTCGCCGACTGCGGCGTCGAAAGCGGCTCCTTCTGGCCGGCCTGGGACGCGGACGCCGTGAAAAACCACGTAATCCTCGCCGTGCCGGAGCTCAGCTGGGTGGGCGTGAGCGTCGCCGGCTCGCGCGCCGAGGTGCGCGTGCGCGAGCGCACCGAGCCGCCGGAGACGGCTTCGGACGGCGCCCCGGGCAGCGTTGCCGCCCGCGCGACGGGCATAATAGAGCGCATGGAGGTCTTCGAGGGCCGGCCCGTCGCCGCCGTGGGAGACGCGGTCGCCGAGGGCGAGACGCTGGTCTCCGGCGAGATGACGAGCGAGACGGGCCCGACGCGCTATGTGCGCGCCTCGGCGATGGTCACCGCGCGCACCTTCGTCGAGCTTACGGCCGCCGCGCCTCTGGAGTATACCGCCCTCGCCCAGAGGGATACGCATACGCGCTGGGCGCTCATATTCTGCGGCCGCCGCTTTAATTTTTTCGCGGGGAGTAGCCAAACCCCGCCCGGGTGTGGTAAAATTACCACGGAGTATCCTCTGGCCGTCGAGGGAGTCTTCAGCCTGCCCGTGACGCTTGTGCGCGAGCGCGTGACGGAATACGCCCTCAGCCCGGCCCGGGAGGACGATGACGCCCTCGCCGAAGAGCTCAAGGCAGAGCTCCTCGCCCGGCTCGGGCACCGCCTCGGCGAGGACGGGGAGGCGCTGGGCGTGAACTTCAGCGTCTCGGAAAGCGGAGGGCTGCTGTACGTCACCCTGCGCGCCGAGTGCCGGGAGAACATTGCGGAGTTTGCTCCGGCCCAATAGTTGAAAACAGTCTGAAATATAGAGGTGCAGCGAACAAATGATAGAACGGACTATGCCGATAGACCGCATGGAGAACGTCATAAGCGTCTTCGGCTCCTTTGACCAGAACCTGAGGATTATCGAAAGCGAGCTCGGCGTCTCGGTGACGGACCGCGACGACCAGCTGCGCATATCCGGCGAGGCCGAGGACGTCATGGCCGCCGAGAAGGCCATAAACGGGCTTTTGCAGCTCGCGAGCCGCGGCGAGGCCATAGACGCGCAGAACGTGCGGTATATCCTCAAGCTCGTGCGCGAGGGGCGCGAGGCCAAGATAGGCGAGCTCGGCGGCGACGTCGTGTGCATCACCGCCAAGGGCAAGCCGATAAAGGCCAAGACCCTCGGCCAGAAGGCCTACGTTGACGCGATGAACAAGAACACCGTCACCCTCGGGATAGGCCCCGCCGGCACGGGCAAGACCTACCTCGCCGTGGCCGAGGCGGTCAGCGCCTTCCGGAGCGAGAAGGTGAACCGGATAATCCTCACGCGCCCCGCCGTCGAGGCTGGCGAGCGGCTGGGCTTCCTGCCCGGCGACCTGCAGAGCAAGGTCGACCCCTACCTGCGCCCGCTCTACGACGCGCTTTTCGAGATGCTGGGCCCGGAGACCTACAACAAGTATCTCGAGCGCGGGAACATCGAGGTCGCGCCCCTCGCCTATATGCGCGGCCGCACGCTGGACGACAGCTTCATTATCCTCGACGAGGCGCAGAACACCTCGCGCGAGCAGATGAAGATGTTCCTCACGCGCATAGGCTTCGGCTCGCGCGTCGTCATAACCGGCGACGTCACGCAGATAGACCTCCCGCGCGACAAGGTGAGCGGCCTCAAGGAGGCCATGCGCGTCCTCCAGGGGATAGACGACATCGCGATATGCCGCCTCACGGGCGCGGACGTCGTGCGCCACGAGCTGGTGCAGAAGATAATCGAGGCCTATGAGAAGGACGAGAAGCGCCGCGCCGAGGACATGAAGAAGCTCAGGCCCGGGCCGAAGACCTTCCGCAAAAAAGCCTGATGGGGAGCTACGCCACAAGGATGACCCTGCCCGGCGCGCGCCGGGCCCTCGCGGAGCTGCAAAGCCGCGGCTTCGCGCTCAGGCACGCCTCGGGCGCGCTCTCCTTCGACGCCGTCACGCTCGCGCCGCCGGGCAACCGCGTCGCGCGCTCGCACACGCTCGGCGTCCTGGGCCGGGAGGAATTGGAGCTTGTGAGCTCCGCCGAGGGCATCCGCCTGCTCGACTACCTGAACGAACACCTCGACGCGCTGACGCGGGAGGAGCGGCGGAGCGTCCTCCTCCTGCGCCGTGCGGGCGAGATACTGCGGCACGTCAACCTGGAGGAATACCTCTCCTTCCGCAAGCTCGCCAACGAGGCCGAGAACGCCTGGAGCCGCGCCGACGAGTCGGGGCGCTTTTCGGAGCTGGAGCCCTGGCTGGGCAGGCTCTTTTACGCCGCGCGCCGGATTGCCCGGCAGTGCGCGCCGGACAGGCCGGCCTACGACTTCTGGCTGGACTATAACGAGGAGGGGCTGACGGAGGCGCGCTGCGCCGAATTCTTCTCGGAGCTTGCGGAAAGGCTCTCGCCCCTTCTCAAGCGGGCCGAGGGCCTTCCGGAGCCGCCCGGGCTGCCCGAGGCGCGCGTCTCGCCGCTCAGGCAGCAGCGGCTCGCGCACTTTGTCATGGAGGCCCTGGGCGTCGACCGCTCGCGCTGCCGCCTCGCCGTCTCGGACCGGGCCTTCACCGTGGCCTTCTCGCGCTACGACGTGCGGATATGCACACGGTATATCCCCAAGCGCTTCACGACGAGCCTCTACGGCGTCATCCACGAGTGCGGCCACGCGCTCTACGAGCTCGGCATAGGCGAGGGGCTGCAGTATACCCGCCTCGGCGAGGGCGCGAGCACCGCCGTACACGAGAGCCAGTCGCGCTTCTACGAGAACATGATTGGCCGCTCCCTCGCCTGGACGGAGTTCATGTGGCCGGCGCTTACGGCGGAGATACCGGAGCTGGACGAGCTCAAGCCGCGCGATTTCTTCCGCGCCGTCAACGCCGTGCACCGCACGCCGCTGCGCGGCGAGGCGGACGAGCTGAGCTACTGCCTGCACATCATGCTCCGCTTTGAGATGGAGCGCGCGCTTATGGGCGGAGAGATAAGCATCCACGACGCGCCCGCGCTCTGGCGCGAGCTCACGCGCAGATACCTCGGCTGCGAGGCGAGGGACGACCGCGAGGGCATTTTGCAGGATTCGCACTGGGCCTCGGGGCAGATAGGCTATTTCCCGGCCTACGCCGTCGGCACCGCCGCCGCGGCGCAGCTCATGGCCGGGATAAAAAAGGAGCTCGACGTCGACGCGCTTTTGCGCGCGGGCGAGCTCGGGCCAATTAACCGCCTGCTTGAGGAGAGGATATGGCGCCACGGCGCGCTCTATCCGCCGCGCGAGCTCATGAGCCGCGCCCTGGGCGGGCCGCTGGATTTGAGCTTTTACGCAAGCTATCTCTCGGACAAGCTGTCCGAGGTCTACGGGGAGTGATACCATGCCGGTCAAACTGAGCCTGACGCGCGCAAAGCGCGGCCTGGGACACGAAAACGCGCGGAAGCTCATCCTGCGCGCCGCCAAATGCGCCCTCAAATGCGAGGGCGTGGACTGCCCCTGCGCCCTCTCGGCCCTGCTGACGGACAACGAGGGCATAAGGGAGATAAACCGCGAGTACCGCGGCGTCGACGCCGCAACGGACGTGCTGAGTTTCCCGCTCAACGAGCTCTCACCCGGGCAATTCGAGGCGGAGGACTGCGAGCGCGACCTCGACACGGGCTGCGTCCTGCTCGGCGACATGGCCTTCTCGCTCGAGCGCTGCGCGGCCCAGGGCGAGGAGTTCGGCCACGGCTTCGAGCACGAGCTCATGTACCTCACGGTGCACAGCGTGCTGCACCTGCTGGGCTACGACCACGTCGACGAGGGCGAGATGAAGCGCCAGATGCGCGCGAGGGAAAAGCGCATAATGTCCGAGCTGGGCGAGGGGAATATAGAGGAGGCGACATGAAAAAGGGCACGATATACGTAACGCTGAGCTATGTCCTCTGGGGACTGCTGCCGGTCTTCTGGAAGCTGCTCGCGGATGTGGACAGCTTTTACGTCCTCGCCTGCCGGGTGGTCTTCTCGCTCGTCGTGAGCGCGGCGCTCCTGCCCCTGCTCGGCGAGGCGCGCCGGGCGAAGGACGCGCTCAAGGATAAGCGCCTCGTGGGGCTCATGCTCTGCTGCGGCCTGCTGATAAGCTTCAACTGGGGCGTCCTCATATACTGCGTCGCGGCCGAGCGAGTGCTGGACGTCAGCCTCGCGTACTATATAAACCCGCTGCTCGCCATCCTCGTCGGCTTCATCTGCTTCAGGGAGAAGCTGAGCGCTGCCCAGTGGATAGCCTGCGCCATCGCCGCCGCGGGCGTCGCCGCGCCCATGGTAATGGCGGGCGAGTTCCCGATACTCGCCGTGCTCTGCGGCCTCTCCTTCGCCGTATACGGCGCGGTGAAGAAGGTTGCGGACATCCCCGGCGAGCTCTCCACCTTTATGGAGACGCTGCTGGTCGTGCCCTTCGCCATAGCCTTCATCATATACTGCGAGGCAAACGGCGGGCCTATCGCGAGCGGGCAGCTCTCCGGCTGGAGGCTCCTGCTCCTGCCGGCGGCGGGCGCGGTGACCTTCCTGCCCGTGTATCTCTACTCCGCGGGCATCCGCACGACGAGCATGGGCCTCTCGGGCGTGCTGATGTACATAAACCCCACGCTTCAGCTGCTTATCGGCCTGCTCTACGGCGAGACGCTGGGCACGGACATGCTCGTGACCTTCGCCTGCGTCTGGATTGCGACCGCCATCTATCTCATAAGCGGCGCGAAATCGAGAAAAAGGGCGGCGAACGCCGCTTTGGAGGAATAATATGACTAAAAACGCCATGATAACCGTCGCCGGCCGCCCCAACGTCGGCAAGAGCACGCTCACCAACGCCCTCGTGGGCGAGAAGGTCGCGATAGTGTCGAACAAGCCGCAGACCACGCGCGGGCGCATAACCGGCGTCGTCGCGCGCGGAGAGACGCAGTTCGTCTTCATGGACACGCCGGGCTTCCACCGCGCGCGCACCCGCCTCGGCGAGTATATGGACAAGGTCGTGCGCGAGAGCGTTTCGGACGTCGACGCCGTCGTGCTCGTCGTCGAGCCCATCGCCTCCGTCGGCAGGCAGGAGGCGGAGCTTATCCGGCAGATAAGGAACTCCGGCGTGCCCGCCGTGCTGGCCGTCAACAAGATTGACACGGTTGAGAAGCCAGAGCTCCTGAGCGTAATCGCCGCCTACGCCGCGGCGCACGACTTCGCGGCCATCGTGCCCATCAGCGCCAAAACCGGCGAGGGCCTCGACGCCCTCATGGACGAGCTGGAGGGCTTCGCCGAGGAGGGGCCGCACCTCTTCCCGGACGACGTCTTCACCGACCAGCCGGAAAAGCAGCTTTGCGCCGAGATAATCCGCGAGAAGCTGCTCTGGTGCCTCGAGCGCGAGGTGCCGCACGGCACCGCCGTCGTCGTCACCCGCTTTGAGGAGAGGGAGGACGGCGTCGTCGAGCTGGACGCCACGATTTACTGCGAAAAGGCCAGCCACAAGGGCATTATAATCGGCAGGCAGGGCGCCATGCTCAAGAAAATAGGCGAAATGGCCCGCAGGGATATGGAGACGCTGCTGGACACGAAGGTCTTCCTCCAGACCTGGGTCAAGGTCAAGGAGAACTGGCGCGACTCGCAGCCGCTTCTGCGCAACTTCGGCTTCACGGAGCAATGAAGCGCCTTGCCCACCGCGCCGCAGCCTGGTATCGCGCCGACTCCGTGCGCGCTCTGCGCCTTCGCCTTGGCCTCAGCTTCGCCGCGAACGCGCTATACGCGCTTATCAACGCCGTCTACGGCTTTTTGAACCACTCTTATTGGTTCGGCACTCTCGCGGTTTATTACATTTGCCTCGCGCTTATGCGCGCCCTGGCCGGGACCGGCACGGCGGTCAAAAACGGCTGGCGGCTGTGCCGGGCCTGCGGCGCGCTGCTCTGCGCGCTGAACGTCGTGCTCGCGGGCGTCGTCGTGCTCACGCTGAAGGACGGGCACGCGTTCAGTTACGCGGGGAATCTCATCTATGCCATGG
Organism: Candidatus Scatomorpha merdipullorum; assembly: GCA_018716795.1. GTDB lineage: Bacteria > Bacillota > Clostridia > Oscillospirales > Oscillospiraceae > Scatomorpha > Scatomorpha merdipullorum. The sequence goes on from DVJK01000136.1 coordinate 7,942, forward strand.
CCGCGTATGCCTTCTATGCGCTCATATCGGCGGCTGTACAGCTGGCGCGCAGCCGACGCGGCGCCTCGAGCGCGCTGCTCACGAGCCGCGCGATAAGCCTTGCCGCGGCCCTTGTATCCATGCTCTCGCTTGAAATAGCCCTGCTCGCGCGATTCGGCTCCGAGACGGAAATCGTAACCTTCGTCATACCAACCGGCGCCGGTATACTTCTTCTGAACACGGCGCTGGGCGCGGCGCTCATCGTACGGGCTTCGAGGGAAAAGCAAAGCGGCAAAGCTCTTTGAAAGCCGTATTGTTATTTCATTCACAAAATGCTTGTATTGCCTCGGGCTATGGTATATAATCAGCACGGAAAAAAGATTTCCCAGCCATACTTGAGCCGCTCCGGCGCAGAATAAGCGCGGGGTGATTCAAATGAGCGAGGACGGGCTATGGGAGCTTTTCCGCGAGACCGGCGCGCCGCTCTTCTGGCTCATGAGCCGCGAGGGCGAGGGCGATGACGAGAGCGAAACGGCGGACGACTGAAGGCCGTTCGCCGCTTATTTTGAGGTGATACATATGTTCCTGACGACGAGAGGGCTCGTGCTCCGCGAGGCGAAGTACAAGGAGTCCGACAAGATACTGACCATACTCACGGAGACGGACGGGAAGATAACGGCCAAGGCCCGCGGCGTGACGCGCACGCGCAGCAAGCTCGCCGCCGCGACGCAGCTTCTGACCTTCTCGGACTTCACCTTCTTCGGCAACCGCGGGTACTGGACGGTGAACGAGGCCGCGACGGTGGAGCAGTTCCGCGCCCTGCGCACGGATTTGAAGCTGCTCGCCCTGGGCAGCTATATCGCCGAGCTGCTCGAGGCCGTGTCCGACGAGGACATACCCGAGCCGGAGATACTTCAGCTGGGCCTCAACGCCCTCTACGCGCTTTCAAAGCGCGCCTGCCCGCCCAGGCAGATAAAGGCCGCCTTTGAGCTGAGGCTCATGTGCCTCGCGGGCTACCGGCCCGAGCTTGAGGCCTGCGCCGGCTGCGGCAGGACGGAGTTGGACGAGGCGAGGCTCTTTCCCGAGCACGGCGAGCTCTTCTGCCCGGACTGCCGCGCGGTGGGCGGGCTCAGGCTCGGCCGCGGCGCGATTGACGCCATGCGCTACATCGCCTCCGCCGATGCGAAGCGCGTCTTCTCCTTCCGGCTGCCCGAGCCGGCGCTCAGCGAGCTGGGCGAGGTCTGCGAGGCCTATACGCTCTACCAGCTCGACCGCGCCTTCGGCAGCCTCGACTACTATAAGAAATTGAGGGAACAGCTGCAATGACCCAATACGACAGAAGCGCCGTCACGCTGGAGCTGCCCGCCGTGCTCGCCATGCTCGAGCGGGAAGCGGTGAGCGAGGCGGCCAAGGCGAGGGCGAGGGCCCTCGCGCCCAGCGCGGACGAGGCCGAGGTGCGCCGCCGCCTCTCCGAGACGAGCGCCGCGCGCGGCATGATGGTCACGCGCGGGAGCCCGGGCTTCTCCGGCCTCAAGGACGTCCGCGCAAGCCTGCAGCGCGCGGACATGGGCGGCGTTTTGAACACGCGCGAGCTCATGGACATCGCCGGCGTCCTCGCCTCGGCCCGCGCCGCGAAGGCCTACGCCGCCGGCGACGGGCGGGGAGGGGAGAAGACCTGCATCGACTATCTCTTCCAGGCCATACAGCCCAACCGCTTCCTCGAGGACAAGATTACGAGCTCGATAGCCGGCGAGGAGGAGATAGCCGACGCCGCGAGCGCCGAGCTCGCCGATATCCGCCGCCTCATCCGCGCCGCAAGCGCGAGGGTGCGCGAGGCGCTGCAGAAGATAATCTCCTCGCCGAGCTACGCCAAGGCGCTCCAGGACCCCATAATCACCACGCGCTCCGACCGCTACGTCGTGCCGGTCAAGGCGGAGTATAAAAACGCGGTGCCCGGCCTCGTCCACGACGTCTCCGGCTCGGGCGCGACGCTTTTTATCGAGCCCATGGCTGCCGTCAAGGCGAACAACGAGCTCAGGGAGCTCCGCGCGCGGGAGAAGGCGGAGATTGAGCGCATCCTCGCCGAGCTTTCCGCCGACTGCGCCGCCCACGCCGAGGGGATAAGCCTCAATTTCGACCTGCTCACAAGGCTCGACCTCATCTTCGCCAAGGCGCGGCTGAGCTACGCCCTCGACGCCGCGGAGCCCGAGCTCTCGAAGCGGGAGATACGCCTCCACCGCGCGAGGCATCCGCTGCTCCCGAAGGAGACGGCCGTGCCCATAGACCTCACGCTCGGCGGCGATTACGACACGCTGGTTATAACCGGCCCGAACACCGGCGGCAAGACCGTCACGCTCAAGACGATAGGGCTTCTCTGCGTCATGGCCGCCTGCGGGCTGCACATCCCGGCTGCGGGCGACAGCGCGGTGCCGGTCTTCTCCGGCGTCTACGCCGACATAGGCGACGAGCAGAGCATAGAGCAGAATCTGTCGACCTTTTCCTCGCACATGACGAACAACGTGCGCATACTTGAGGAGTGTGGGGAGAACACCCTCGTGCTCTTCGACGAGCTCGGCGCGGGCACGGACCCCACCGAGGGCGCGGCGCTCGCCATAAGCATGATAGAGTACGCCAGAAGGCGCGGCGCGGTTATCGCCGCGACGACGCACTACGCCGAGCTCAAGGTCTACGCCACGACCGAGAAGGGCGTCATGAACGCGTCCTGCGAGTTCGACGTCGCCACGCTCAAGCCCACCTACCGCCTGCTCGTCGGCATCCCCGGCAAGTCGAACGCCTTCGCGATAAGCGAGCGGCTGGGCCTCCCCGCGGAGATAATCGACGACGCGCGCGGCCGCGTCGGCGTCGAGAGCGCGAGCTTCGAGGCCACGATTGAAAAGCTTGAGGAGGTTCGCCAGGCCCTCGAGCGCGACCGGGCCGAGGCCGAGAGGAAGCTCCGGGAGGCGGAGGAGAACCGCAAGGAGAGCGCCAAGCTGCGCGTCGAGCTCGAGCTGAGGCTTGACAAGGCCGAGGTCAAGGCCCGGCGCGACGCGGAGCGGATAATCGCCTCCGCGCGCGAGACCGCCGAGGCCGCCTTCGCGGAGATAGACCGTATGCGCTCCGAGGCCAATGAGGCCGAGGACCACCGCGCCGCGAACGAGGCCCGCGCCGAGCTCCGGCGCAGGCTCAACGAGGCCGAGGACAGCTATCGCGAGCGGCCCGCCATGCCGCAGGAGGTCAAAAAGCCCGGCCGCCCCGCCGCCGCGGGCGACACGGTGGAGCTCTTGAGCATGGGCGTCAGCGCCGAGGTCGAGGCGGTCAACCGCGACGGCTCGCTCTCCCTCCGCGCAGGGGCCATGCACCTGACGGCCCGGCAGGACGAGGTGCGCGTCGTTGAGAAGCCGAAGAAGAAAAAGGCCGCGGCCTCCTCGCCCGGCGGGGCGGCCCTGCGCGCGGCGGCCGTGCCGGCGGAGGTGGATTTGCGCGGCATGGACACCCTGGAGGCCGTCCCCGTGCTCGAGCGGTACATAGACGCCGCCGTCATGGGCAAGCTGAAAACGGTGACGGTCATACACGGCAAGGGCACCGGCGCGCTGCGCGCCGCGGTGCAGCAGGCGCTCAAGCGCAGCAAGGCGGTCAAGAGCTACCGGCTGGGCCGCTACGGCGAGGGAGAAAGCGGCGTAACCGTGGTGGAACTGAAATAAAAAAGAGTTCAAGTTTTTGATTTACTTGTGTAAAAAGCCAAATCGGGCGAACCCCCGTTGACGTTTACGCCCGGATTTGATAAAGTTATAGCGTAAAGCCTGAATCCGCAGGCTTGGGGTTGTGGAAGGAGTGTCTTTTGTGATATCCAAAGAGGTTACAATAAACAATCAGGTAGGTCTTCACGCCAGGCCCGCGACCTTCTTCATTCAGAAGGCCAACGAGTTCAAGAGCAGCATCTGGATTGAGAAGGATGACAGGCGCGTGAACGCCAAGAGCCTCCTCGGCGTGCTCTCCCTCGGCATAGTCAAGGGCACCGCCGTGAACATCGTGGCAGACGGCGTCGATGAGAACGAAGCTATCGCCACGCTGTCCGCACTCATAGACTCCGATTTCTCCGAGTAATCCGTGCAATTCAATAGCAAAAGGGCGTGCAGCTTTGCACGCCCTTTTGCAATGAGGCGGCGAAAGGGCCGGGGCGAAGGGAGGTTTTGACGCTGAAGACGGACGAGCTGCGCGACAAGGCGAACCGCCTGCCGCTGCTTCCGGGAGTTTACATCATGAAGGACGCGCGCGGCGAGGTGATATACGTCGGCAAGGCCAAGGCGCTCAAAAACCGCGTCACGAGCTATTTCCGCGGCGAGCACCTGCCCAAGGTCGCGGCCATGGCCGCGAAGGTGGACGACTTCGACGTCATCGTCGTCAGGAGCGAGTTTGAGGCCCTGGTGCTTGAAAATTCGCTCATTAAGCGCTACAAGCCGCACTACAACATCCTGCTCAAGGACGACAAGGGCTATCCCTTCATAAAGCTCGACGTCCGGAGCGAGTATCCGCGCTTCGCGCTTGCGAACCGCACGGCGAAGGACGGGGCGAAATATTTCGGCCCCTTCGGCGGGCGGAGCCAGACGCGGGATATAATAGACACGGTGTGCAAGGCGCTCAGGCTCCCCACCTGCTCGCGCCGCTTCCCGCGGGATATAGACAAAGCGCGGCCCTGCCTCAACTACCACATGGGCTCCTGCGCGGGCTGGTGCCGCTCCGGCGGGCCGTCCGCGGAGGAATACCGCGAGGCCGTCTCCCAGGCCGAGCTCGTCCTCTCGGGCCGGACGAAAGAGCTCACCGACTCACTGACGGGCCGCATGGAGGCCGCGGCGGAGGAGCTGAAGTTTGAGCTCGCCGCCGAGCTGCGCGACCGCGTCCGCGCCGTGGAGGGGCTTGCGAACCGCCAGCGCGTCATCGCCGCCGTGTACGCCGACACGGACGCCGTGGGCTTCTGCCGCGGCGCGAGGAGCTGCTTCACCGTCCTGCACTACGTAAACGGCGACCTCGCGGACAAGGACTTCGAGCTCATGGAGGAGCCGCTGGAGTCCGACGCCGAGGCCGTGAGCGCCCTCGTGCGGCAGTATTACGCCGCGCGCGGGGCCTGGCCGCGCTTCATCCTCGTGCCCGAGTGCATGGACAGCGAGGATCTGGAGGCCCTCGCCGAGCTCTTCAGCAAGGACGCGGGCCGCCGCGTGCGCGTCGAGATACCGCAGCGCGGCGACCGCAGGCGGCTTCTGGACACGGCCGCGGCCAACGCGCGCGAGGAGTCGGAGCGCGCCGCCACCGCCGCGCAGAAGCAGCTCAAGACGCTCGAATGGCTCCAGAGGACGCTGGAGCTGCCCTCGCCGCCCGAGCGGATAGAGGCCTTCGACATCTCCAACCTCGGCAGCGAGGGCATAGTCGCGGCCATGACGGTCTTCGTCCGCGGCAGGCCGCTCAAGCGCGACTACCGCAAATTCAGGATACGCGGCCTCGAGGCGCCGGACGACTATGAGAGCATGCGCCAGGCGGTCGAGCGGAGGTTTAAGCGCGCTCAGGACGGCGACGAGAAGTTCACGGCCCTGCCCGACCTGCTGCTCATAGACGGCGGCGCGGCCCACGCCGCCGCGGCCGAGGGCGTGCTGCGCGAGCTGGGCCTCGCCCTGCCGGTCTTCGGCATGGTCAAGGACGAGCGCCACCGCACCCGCGCGCTCGAGACGCCGGAGGGGCGGGAGATAGGCATCTCGGGGAACCCCGCCGTCTTCGCCTTAATCGGCACGATACAAGAGGAGACGCACCGCTGCGCGATAGAATACCAGCGCTCGCTGCGCTCGGCGAAGCTGCGCTCCGGCCTCGACGACATACCGGGTATAGGCGAAAAGCGCCGCAGCGAGCTTTTGAAGGCCTTCGGCACGGTGAAGGCCGTCAAGGCCGCGGACTATGAACAGCTCTGCGCCGTCGTGCCCAGGAACGCCGCGAGGGCGGTTTTCGAGCACTTCCACGGCGAGACACGGGAGGGAGAAAAATGAGAGTTATAACCGGCACGGCCCGGGGCCGCAGGCTTCTCGAGCCGGAGGGCATGGCCATACGCCCCACGACCGACATGGTCAAGGAGGCGCTTTTCAACATCATCCAGTTCGATATCGAGGGCAGGCGCGTCCTCGACCTCTTCGCCGGCACCGGCCAGCTGGGCATCGAGGCCCTGTCGCGCGGGGCCGCCGAGGCGGTCTTCTGCGACGAGAGCCGGAGCGCGGTGAAGCTCGTGCGCGCGAATCTGGAGCGCTGCGGGCTCAAGGGCAGGGTGGAGCTCTGCGACAGCCTCGGCTATCTCAAAGGCGCGGGAAAGTTTGATCTCGTCTTCCTTGACCCGCCCTACGACACGAATTTGCTCGAAAAGGCGCTGGAACTCATACAAAATGTTGACATTTTGAACGACGGTGGTATAATTGTCTGCGAAAGCAGGAGGGAGAAGGCGTTGCCGGAGGCCGTCGCGCCATACCGCAAGGACCTGTCCCGCCGCTACGGCAAGGTCTGCCTCACCGTGTATAGGAAGGACGCCTGAACTATGATAACCGCCATCTGCCCCGGCAGCTTCGACCCCATAACGCTGGGCCATCTCAACATCGTCCGCCGCGCCTCGCGGATATTTGAGCGCGTCGTCGTGCTCGTCATGGTCAACGCGGCCAAGCCCTCGCCAATGTTCAGCATCGCCGAGCGCGCGGATATGATTCGCCGCGTCACCGCCGGCATGGGCAACGTCGAGGCCGACACCTGCAACGGCCTCCTCGCCGAGTACGCCAAGCGCTTTGAGCACCCGGTCGTCGTCAAGGGCCTGCGCGCCAGCACGGATTTCGAGGCCGAATTCCAGATGGCGCAGATAAACAACGCCATAAACCCCGGGCTGGAGACCATGTTCCTCACCTCGAGCGAGAAGTACACCTTCCTCAGCTCGTCCGTCGTGCGGGAGCTGGCCGCCTACGGCTCAGACCTCTCGGACTTCGTGCCGAGGGAGATAATAGACGAGGTCCTCGCCAAGGCCCGGACCCATGGAGGGAAGACGAATGGATAACGAGGTCATGGAGCTCATCGACACGCTGTATTCCATGGTAAGCGAGGCCTGGGGCGTGCCCCTGGGCAACGACAAGTGCATAGTCGAGCGAGACAAGGTCCTCGGAATGATAGAGGACATAAAGTCCCGCATTCCCGCCGAGCTGGCCGAGGCCAAGCGCCTCGTCGCCGCGCGCGACGAGTTCATCGGCAACGCCAAGCGCGAGGCCGAAAGCATCCGCCGCGCCGCCGAGGAGAAGGCTCGCGCCCTGGTGGACGAGCAGGAGATTGTCCGCACCGCCCGCGCCAAGGCTGCGGAGATGGAGTCGACCGCCGCGGCGAAGAGCGCCGCCCTGCGGCAGAGCGCGCTCGAGTATATCGACGACGCGCTGCGCCGCGCCGAGGAGAGCGCCTCGACCGCCCTTCAGGAGCTGCACACCTCCCGCGCCCGCTTCCGCGGCACCGCCGGCGTGAACGAGGCCCTTCACGCCCGGCCCAAGGCCGCCGAGCAGGCCGGCGCGGAGTATCCCGCCGAATAAAGCCGCTGGCAAATCATGCCTCCGGCCCTCCGGGCTGAAAAAATTTTTTCCCGGCCCGGAATCTATATATTGACGCTCAGGGCGCCCGTTGTCCCCAACGGGCGCCTTATTTTGTGTATGAACATCTAAATGTGCGCTTTTGTCGGACAAATGCACTAAATTGGGCGCAAATTTATAGAAAAAACCGCTTGCATTTTCTCGGAAGCATAAATATAATATAAGCACCTCGGTGGTGCGAAGTGGTGGAAAGTGTTGAATTATCCCTCCAGGTGGGGGATGACTCGCCGTCCGGGGAATCTGACCGGGGCGGTGAGGCGGCATGACAGGCGAATATCAGCACACCCTTGACTCCAAGGGCCGCCTTTTCATACCAGCAAAGCTCCGCGAGGAGCTGGGCGACACCTTTTATCTCACCGTGTCGGACGAGCGCTGCCTCTGGGCGTACAGCGCCGCGAGCTGGCAGAGCTTTGTGGAGCGCGTGCGCTCCATGCCCTACGTGGACCGCAAGAAGATGCGGCCCTTCTTCGCCTGCGCGGCCCGGTGCGAGCTTGACGCACAGGGCAGGGCGCTGCTGCCCGCGCCTCTGCGCGAGTTCGCGGGGCTCACGAAATGCGTCGCCGTCGTCGGCTGCGACGACCACGCCGAGCTGTGGGACAGCGAGGCCTGGAAGGGCGTCCACGCCGGAGAGACGACGCCGGAATACCTCGCGTCCATTATGAAGGAGCTTAATTTCTGATGAACGGGCATATACCTGTGCTCCTCGACGAGTGCATAAAGTATCTGAACATAAGGCCGGACGGCGTCTACGTGGACGGCACGCTGGGCATGGGCGGGCATTCGGAGGCAATTTTGCAGCGCCTCACGACGGGCCGCCTGATTGCCATCGACCGCGACGCCGAGGCCGTCAGGCGCGCCTCGGCGCGCCTTGCGCCGTATGCGGACAGGCTCACGATTGTCCACGGCAACTTCCGCGACCTCGACGCGATTCTCGACGAGCAGGGCGAGAGCGCGGTGGACGGGATGCTCTTCGACCTCGGCGTCAGCTCGCCCCAGCTTGACGAGGCCGACCGCGGCTTCTCCTATATGACGGACGCCCCGCTCGACATGCGCATGGACGCGAGCGACAATATCGACGCCTGGTTCATCGTGAACCGCTGGCCGCGCGATAAAATAGAGCGCATACTGCGCGACTACGGCGAGGAGCGCTTCGCCCCGCGCATCGCCGCGAGGATAGCCGAGAGGCGCGAGGAGCGGGAAATCCAGACCACGCTTGAGCTGGTGGAGGTCATAAAGTCCGCCATGCCCGCCTCGGCCCTGCGCGAAAAGCAGCATCCCGCCAAGCGGAGCTTCCAGGCGATACGCATCGCCGTGAACGACGAGCTCAACGCCGTCCACGCTCTCATGGACTCCGCGCCCGACCGGCTCAAGCCCGGCGGCAGGCTCTGCGTCATAAGCTTCCACTCGCTGGAGGACAGGATAGTCAAAAACGCCATACACACCCGCGAGGACGGCTGCACCTGCCCGCGCGAGGCGCCCGTGTGCACCTGCGGCTTCGTCCGGACGCTCAAAAGCGTCACGAGAAAGCCCATAACCGCCGGTGGGGAGGAGCTGGAGCTTAACCCGCGCTCGCGAAGCGCCAAGCTGCGCGTGGCCGAGCGGGTATGAGGGGGAGCGCCGTCGTGCCCGGCGGGCCGCGCGAGCTGTACTCCGCCTCCGCCCCGGCGGAGAGGATTGTATACCGCCGGCTGCGTCTGAACCCGCTTTTGACCCTCGTCTCGCTCGCGCTCGCCGCGGCGCTCTGCGTAACGCTGCTGCTCTCCCGCGCCCGGCTCATGTCGCTCGAGGACGAGTGCTCCGGCCTGGCCGGCCGGATAACGGAGCTCGCGGACGAGAACAGCCGCCTCACCATAGAGCTCGAGAGCCGCTATTCCCTCACTGAGATAGAGGAGTACGCCCGGAACGAGCTGGGCATGACGCCCGGCTGATTTCACGCCGGAACCGGTTTCGGAATATTTCGCGCCGCGGAGGGAGTATTATAGTACCGCACTCCGCGCGCGGCGTGCGGCCTCGCCGCGCGGAGGAAATTTCCGGCTCGGGAGGGCGGCATATGGCCTTAAAACCCAGGGAGGGAGCGCGCGGCGGCGCGCCAAACTCAATGATGCTTCGCCGCACACTGTTTCTGCTTTCGGTGTGCGGCGTCGCCGCCTTTGCCGTGCTCGCGGCGCGGCTCTGGCAGCTGCAGATAGTCCGGCACGACGAGCTCGAGGCAGGGGCCATAGCCCAGCAGGTGCGCGAGACGACGGTCGGCGCGCCTCGCGGCGCCATCTACGACGCCAAGGGCAGCGTCCTGGCCATGAGCGCCGGGGTGGACACGGTGTACCTGAGCCCGGCGGAGATAGAGCTCCACGGCGAGGACGCCGCGGCCATCGCCCGCGGCCTCGCGGATATTCTGGGGCTCGACTACGATTACGTCTACGAAAAGACGCAGAACACCGGCTCCTGGTACGAGGTCGTCGCCCGCAAGCTCGAGGAGGACGAGGCGCGCCTCGTACGCGAGTTCAAGGAGGCGGGCGGCTACAACGGGATAAAGATAGAGGCGGACACCAAGCGCTACTATCCCAACGGCAGCCTCGCCTGCCACGTCATAGGCTTCACGGGCCTGGACAACACCGGCCTCGGCGGCATAGAGGCGCGCTACGACAGCTTCCTCTCCGGACGCGACGGCTACATCATGCGGACGACCACCGCCGCGGGCACGGATATGCTCTACACGAGCTGGGAGGACTACTTCGACGCGGCGCCCGGCTGCGACATACAGTTGACTATTGACGCCTCTATACAGTATTATGTAGAAAAGCACCTCAAGCAGGCCGTCGAGGACTACGATATCCGAAACGGCGCGGCCGCCATCTGCATGGAGGTTGACACCGGTGCTATACTGGCTATGGCGTCACTGGGCGATTTTGACCTCAACGACTACCAGGCCATAAGCCCCGAGGCCCTCGCGGAGATAGACGCCGAGGCGCGGACGGAGGAGGAGCGCGCCGGGCTCATCGCGGCGGAGCAGCAGCTCATGTGGCGCAACAAGGCGATATCCGATACATACGAGCCCGGCTCCACCTTCAAGATAATAACCCTCGCCATGGCCCTCGAGGAGGGCCTGGTTGACGAAAACTCGCAGTTCTTCTGCGGCGGCTCCGTCAGCGTGCCCGGGCGCAATACGCCCGTCAAGTGCTGGAAGTCCGGCGGGCACGGCTCGCAGAACCTCACGCAGGCCGTGCAGCACAGCTGCAACGTCGCCTTCGTCAACATAGGGCGGCTCATAGGCGAGGAGCGCTT
>DVJK01000137.1 GCA_018716795.1 Candidatus Scatomorpha merdipullorum
CGGCGGAGACGCGGTCGTTCTCGGAAACAGTGGCGCGGCGCGCATTCGTATGGTATAATGATACTTAAATCATGACGCGCGGAGCCGGGGCGGGCCTTTTCGGGGGCTGCGGCGGCCCCGCTTCGCGCCCGGGCAAGGAAATCTGACTGCAGGAGGTGCCGATATGTCCGTAACAGTTGCCGACTGTCTCAAGCTGCCGGCGCTTCGCCGGGCGGAGCTCGTCGCCGGGGCGCAGGGGCGCGACCGCGCCGTCGGCGCGATAACCGTGCTCGAATACCCCAAAATTGACCTGCTCTCCGGCGAGCTGCTCATAGGCAACGAGCTGGTGATTTCGGCGCTCGTCAGCATCAAGGACGACGTCGAGATGCAGTGCCGCCTCATACGGCACCTCAACGCCATGGGCGAGGCCGGGTTCATACTCTACTACCCCGGCGTCTTTGTCAAGGAGGTCGCCCCGGAGCTCATAGAGACCGCGAACGAGCTGGACTTTCCGCTGATACTCATGCCGCGCGGCCGCATGGACTTCCGCTATAACGAGAGCATCACCGAGGTGATGGAGCTGGTCATAGCCGACCGTGAGCGCGAGAGCTATTACGTCTCCGAAATGGTGAACCTCATTTCGCGCCTCTCGCCGCGGTTCCGCACGATGAACAACATCCTGCGGCTGCTGAGCGACCGCCTGCGCTGCACGCTGGTCCTGACCGACCGGGCCCTGAGCCGCAAGGCCTCGGCGGCCTGGCCGCTTGCGAACGAGTGGGACTATCCGCTCATACTCGGCCTCGTGAACGAGCTGCAGCCCGGGCAGCGCTCGGGCGCGGCCGTTGAACTCGACGACCGGAGCGTCTGGGTCTGGGACTTCCCGGTCAAGGGCCGGCGCAGCCAGGGGCTGCATCTCCTGGCGCTCGACGAGTCCGGCGCTCAGAAGGGAAGCCGGCTCGAGCAGGCCGCGGAGGTGGTCGGGCTCTTTCTCAACGTCTGGAACCGCGACGCGAATTTCGAGGGCACGGACGCCCTCGTCCACGCCATCCTCAGCGACCGGCCCGAGGAGATGCGCCGCCTGGCCTCGCGCATGGGCATAGACGTCTCAACCATCCACAGCCTGCTCGTTCTCCGATTGCGAGACGCCGGCGGAGAGACGCTCGCGGACAGCGCGCTTCAATACGCCGTCGACCGCTTCAAAAGCCTGCTGCTCGAGCACCACAAGCTCGTCATCGCCGACGTATACAACCACGGCGTCGTCGCCCTCTGCGACGACAAGGTCTTCGACGAGCGCGAGAGCGACGTCGCGGCCGCCTTCCTCTCGCGCGAAAGCGACGAGGACATTTCCGGGGAGTGCGCCGTTATGGAGCGGATTGAAAACACCGCCCAGGCCCGCGCGGCTTACACGCTCGTAGAGGAAAACCTTGCCCACGCGCGGCGCATCTGGCCGGAGAAGCGGGTTTTCTCCCGCAGCGACCTCAGCTTTGCGCGCGACTGCCGCGCGACGCTTGAGAGCGGGGAGGCCGCGGCGCAGGAAAAGCTCGCCTGCCTGGGCGCCATACTTGAAAGCCCCGACGCGGAGAGCAATATGCATATCCTCTGTACCTACCTGCTTGACGCGGGCGGCAGCACCCTGCGCACGGGCGAGCTGCTGTACCTGCACCGCAACACGGTGAAATACCACATAGGCAAGCTGAGGGCCGTCCTCGGCGACGGCCTCGACGCCATGCCCGGCAGCCTGCAGGTATACACCGCCGCCGCCCTATACCGGCTCATGCAGTCGGACGCGCGGTAAACACCGGCTTCATACTGTTTAAAAAGGCCTCGACGGCCTTTTTCGGGCGGCTTCGTCCCGGCGAACAATGTTCGCCGGGATTTTTTTGTTTCCGGGGCCGATTAACCCCGATGGAGAGCGGTTGTATAATTTAGACATCCAAAGGCGCTGCCTGATGTCAAAAAATTATACAGGAGGTCAAAGAAATGTCCAGGATTCTAAACGAGGAACAGCTTATCGACGTAATATGGGGCGCTACCCTCATGGGCGGAGGCGGCGGCGGAGCCATGGTGGGCGGCACCGACCTGCTCAACACCTATAAGAAGCTGCACCCGGAAAAGCCCGTCGAGCTCACGCTCATAGAGACCGGCGAGATGGCGCCGGACGCCTACGCGGCAGTCACCGCCGGCATGGGCGCGCCGACCGTGCTCAAGAGCGTGGACTTCTCGCAGTACGCCGTCAACGCCTTCAACACGCTCAAGGACATGGCCGCTGAGATGGACCCGCCGCGCAAGCTGGAGTACTGCATCCCGGTCGAGCTGGGCGGCTTTAACACCTTCTGCCCCATGCTCATCTCCCTGCTCGAGGGCATCCCCTTCGTCGACTGCGACGGCGCCGGCCGCGCCGTGCCCGCCCTCGACACGCTGCTGCTGCACGTGAACGGTCTCGACACCTCGCCGCTTGCAATGGCCGACGACAAGGACAACAAGGTCATGATAAAGCTCAAGGACCCCAAGGACGCGCCCATGGGCGAGGAGATAGGCCGCTGGATCTGCACCGCCTTCGGGCAGATTGCGGGCCTCTCCGGCTGGATGGTCACGAAGTCCGAGATTGAGGGCAGCCTGGCCTGCGGCACGGTCTCGCTCTGCGAAAAGATAGGCCGCGAGCTGCGCAAGTGCGCCGCCGAGGGCGGCGACGTCTTCGGCAACCTCGCCGCGGCGGGCGTGGACTGCAAATTCCTCACCAAGGGCAAGGTCACCAAGTGCGAGAACCTCCAGCAGAAGGGCTTCGACTACGGCAAGGTATATGTGAGCGCGGACGACGGCGAGTGGATAATCTACTTCCAGAACGAGAACCTGCTCATCACCCACGACGGCAAGCCCGTCATGACCGTGCCGGACATCACCTGCTACTACGACGCCGCCACCGGCATGCCCCTCACCAACGCGGACATCTCCGAGGGCATGGAGATAGTGCTCGGCGCCATCAAGGCTCCCGCCGCCTGGTGGAAGAACCCGAACATGTTCGAGATTTGGAAGCCATTCCTCGAGAACGTCGGCTATGAGGGCGGCAACATCCCCTTCAGCAAATAATCACACTCCTTGGACATGGCCGGGGCGCTCCCGGCCATGTCCGAATAAAGCGAAAGGAAGCGCATCAAGGGTAAGAAAAAAGAAAGGGAGATAGTATGGAAGAGAACAAGAACGTTCAGACCGAAAACACAAGCGGCGACAAGGGTATGTCCCAGATCCTGCCGCACGAGAAGCGCAGCTGGTGGAGCGTCGCCTTCATCTGGATTGGCACGATGATATGCATCCCGATGCTTATGGTCGGCGGCATGTTCGGCGGCGCGCTGACGCTCGGCACCACCTTTATAGTCACGGTCATAGGCTTCGCCATCTGCTGCTTCCTCATGGTCATGGGCGGCATAATCGGCGCCGACCTGGGCCTCAACGCCACCATGACCTCGACGCGCGCCTTCGGCATGACGGGAGCCAACTTCTCCATGGCCCTCGTCGTCTTCATTGCCGAGGCCGGCTGGTTTGCCGTGCAGACCGCCACCTGCGCCCTCGCGGCCAACACGCTCATGGAGCTCTTCGGAGTCACCGTGCCCTTCTGGCTCTCCTGCGTGATATGGGGCACGATAATGTTCATAACCGCCGTCTACGGCGTCAAGTGGATGTCATGGCTCAACTACATAGCCGTGCCTCTGCTCGTCATACTCTGCGCCTACGGCGCGATACACACGATAAGCGGCGTCGGCTGGGGCTATATCTCAAGCGCCGTCACCGAAAACGCCATGTCCATCCCCGCGTCCATCTCGACGGTCATCGGCCTCTTCGCCCTGGGCGCGACCTGCAACAGCGACTATACGCGCTACTGCCGCACAAGGGGCGACGTCGTCAAGGGCACGCTGCTCGGCGTCCTGCCCGCGGCGGTGCTTATGATAATGGTCGGCGCAATCATGGCGATAGGCACCGGCAACTACGACGTCACGAGCATGTTCGCCGGCCTCGGCCTGCCCTTCGTCGCCATGCTGGTGCTGATTCTCGCCACCTGGACGACGAACACCGGCAACGCCTACATGTCCGGCCTCGCGGCCTGCAAGATGTTCTCCGTGAAGGACAAGTACCGCCCTCAGGTGACCATGGCCGTCGGCGTCCTGGGCGTCATACTCGCCATCATGGGCCTCGCCGACGCGCTCAACACCTACATCACCATCCTCGGCGCGGTCGTGCCGCCCATCATGGGCATAGTCATCTGCGACTACTGGGTGTTCTGCAAGGGAAAGAAGGAGAACTGGGCCCCTCGCCGCGGCGTGAACTGGGCCGGCATAATCGCCTGGGCGCTCGGCGGCGGCATAGCGATACTCGAGACCATACCCGTGATTACCATCTTCAGCCCCGCGCTGGACGGCGTCATAATCTCCTTCGTCTCCTACCTCATATTCTACAAGCTGCTTGAGAAGACCTCCCTCGTCGGTCAGGGCGACATGACGATAGAGGAGGCCACCGCGGCGGCCAGGTAAGGAGGTCAGCATATGTCCGAAATGAAGCTCTGCGAGGCCGTGCTGGGCGAATTCCTGCCCATGACGGAGATCCCGCGCCCCTCCCACCACGAGGAGAGGATAAGCAAATATCTGTTCGACTGGGCCGTCAGCCGCGGGCTGCACGCCGAGCGCGACGAGCTGGGCGAGGTCATAATCGACAAGCCCGCCTCGCCAGGCTGCGAAAACGTGCCGAGGCTCATAATGCAGGCGCACATGGACATGGTCTGCGTCGCCGCCGAGGGCGTCAAATTCGACCCGCTGACGGACGGCGTCAAGGCGGTCCGCGAGGGCGATACGCTCCGCGCCGAGGGCACCAGCCTGGGAGCGGACAACGGCATAGGCGTCGCCATGGCGCTGTGCATGCTCAAGGACCCCGACTTGAAGCACGGCCCGCTGCGCGCCGTCTTCACGGTGAACGAGGAGGACGGCATGGCCAGCATCGGCCTCGCGCCGGAGTACCTAGAGGGCGGCTATCTGATAAACCTCGACTGGGAGACGCTCGGCTCGCTCTGCAACTCCTGCGCCGGAGGCGACTACTTCAACTTCTACCGCGACTGCGGCTGGGAGAGCACGCCGAAGCGCTCCGTGGCCATAGAGCTGAGCCTGTCCGGCTTCCTCGGCGGCCACTCGGGCGTGGGCATAAACCTCGGCCACGCCAACGCCCTTGTCTCCGCCGCGACGGCGCTCGAGTATCTGAGGCAGAACGGCGTGAGCTTCCGCCTCGCGGCCTTTGAGGGCGGACAGGCCAAGAACGCTATCCCGGCGAGCGCCCGCGCGGTCATCACGCTGACCGTGGCCGACGCCCAGCGGGCGATGGAGCTGCTTGACGCCTTCAAGGCCGAGTTCGCGGGTGCGTTCCGCGACATTGAGCCGGGCGGCATCTTCACCGCCTCCCTCGCCGGAGCGCCCGAGCGCGTCCTCTCCGAGGAATGCGGCTACGGCCTCGTCGGCCTGATGTCCGCCGTGCCCAACGACGTGTTTACCATGAGCCCCTTCGTAGACGGCCTCGTGGAGAGCTCCGCCAACCTCGGCGTAATCTCGATAGGGGAGGAGCGCGCGGGCTTCACCCTCTTCGCGCGCAGCTCGAGCAGCTACCGCGCCGAGCAGACCGGCATCATCTGCAAAGCCCTGGCGAGGGCCTTCGGCTTTGAGCTGGAGTGCGAGGGCCACGTGCCCGGCTGGGCCGTGAACCCGAACAGCGTCCTCACGCGCATCGCCTGCGAGCAGTACAAGCTCCTCACGGGAAAGGACATGGTCGTCGAGCCCGTCCACGCCGGCGTGGAGTGCGGGGCCTTCGCCGAGAAAAACGCGCAGCTCGACATGATTTCGATAGGCCCCACCCTCGCCGACGTCCACACGCCGAACGAGAGCTGCGACCTCCGGAGCGTCGAGATAACGACCGAGCTGCTGAGAAGGATAATAGAAGCCGCAGCCGGCGCTAACTGATCCCTCCCACCCCGCCGAACCCCTTGCGGCGGCAGAAGAAAGAGCTGACTGAATCCAGTCAGCTCTTTTTGATGGGGGGCACGGCCGCGATAAAAAGCAAAAACTTGTAAGGCATATTGCGCGCGTTCGGCGCCAAACCAGCTGATGAGCACCACACGAACCATGAGCTTGATCCGCCGCAGCCGGACAAGCATATGGCATGAGGCCGGCGTTACATATGTGGCGGGAACGGGCCTTTAATTGCAGGAAAAGGACGCATCGAGCTTTGCCTCGATACGTCCTTTTTGCTTTGCCTCGGCCAATGATAGTCCCATGCTTCAATACACGCCCTCCGCAAGGAGGGCGACGGCCGTAGGCGTAGGTACCCTCGTCCCGGTACTCATTTCAATCCACACCCTCCTTGCGGAGGGCGACGGAATACCGTGCCGAGGACGTCTGTGAGGACGGGCAATTTCAATCCGCGCCCTCCTTGCGGAGGGCGACATAAGATATATACTGCGTATATATCTTACAAAGAATTTCAATCCGCGCCCTCCTTGCGGAGGGCGACCTTGCGCGCGAGCTCCGGCGTGTAGGCGTAGCTATTTCAATCCGCGCCCTCCTTGCGGAGGGCGACGTCGACGTAAATGACTATTTTGGAGATGCCCTCATTTCAATCCGCGCCCTCCTTGCGGAGGGCGACGGCATCCGTCACGTAATCATAAGCACTACCCTTGTATTTCAATCCGCGCCCTCCTTGCGGAGGGCGACGACGAGGATTAACAGCCTCCCATCCGGGTTCCCGATTTCAATCCGCGCCCTCCTTGCGGAGGGCGACGGGAACTCCCGACACTGACAGTCAAAGCGACAACGATTTCAATCCGCGCCCTCCTTGCGGAGGGCGACAGCGACGGCCAGCTACAACGGCGTGAGCTGACATTTCAATCCGCGCCCTCCTTGCGGAGGGCGACCGAATGCACCGTTCCTTCTTCGTCTACATACGTATTTCAATCCGCGCCCTCCTTGCGGAGGGCGACATTGGCTCGCCACAGGCTATCTCACCTACA
>DVJK01000138.1 GCA_018716795.1 Candidatus Scatomorpha merdipullorum
CGCACCGCCGCCGGGGCGGGCGAGGACGCCCGCCCGGCGTGGGTCGATGGAGGACGTCGGTGCGCCCGTACAAAAGGCGCGCGGGCGATGCCCTTACGTTGTATGCCGCAGCGCAGTGGCGCAGATAAGCGCGCCTTTGGTGTGAGTGTGGCGCCGAGCCGACGTCATCCGGCGGCTCGCAGGAGGCGGCGGGCTTTGTTTTCTTCGGGGAACACGCTTTGGAGCAGGGCGTGGAAGTCCGGGCCGTGGCCGGGGATGCGGAGGTGGACGAGCTCGTGCGCGACGACGTATTCGAGGCAGAGCCTCGGCCCGGCCGCGAGGCTGAGGGCGAAGCGCACGGCGCCGCGCGAGGGCGTGCAGCTTCCGTGGCGCGTGCGCATGTCGCGCAGCGACCAGGCGGGCGGGCTGAGCTCCAGCGCGGCGGCGTATTTTGCGACGAGCGGCGGGATTTCCCGCTCCAGCTCGGCGCGGTAGAGCATGAGCAGCGCGGCGCGGCGCTGCTCAAAGGGCGCGCCCTCGGGCGCGTACAGCGTGACCGCCCCGTCCGAGAGCTTCGCGCCCAATTTCCCGGCCTCGACGCGCAGCGGCAGCGTCTCGCCCCAGAGCGGGACGCTCCCTCCGCTTTCGAGCCCCGGGCGCGCGGCGAGCTTCGCGAGGGCCTCGGCGCGCTTCCTCTCTATCCACGCGAGCTTTTCGTTCGCAAAGGCCGTCGCGAGGCGCACTCCGGCGCGCCGGGGCGCGGTTATCTCCACCTCGCCCGTCGGCTTCACGCATATGCGCAGGTTCTTCACGTTTTTGAGCTTCAGCGTCGCCTCCAGGCCGTTCGCAAGCCTTCGGACGGAGCGCGTCTCCTTCGCAGCGCCGCTCAAATTATCAGCCCGTATTTCTCCGCGAGCGGGACGAGCGCGTCGTCGGCGAGCGGGCCGGAGTATATCGCGCGGCCCTGGTAGGCCCTCAGCGCGGCCTCGAGCGCGGCGGCGTCGCCGGAGACTAGGCACAGCGGAACCCTGACGGCGTACTGGCAGTCGGCGAAGAGCTCCGCGTCCTCAAGCGTCTCGACGCGCACGGCGAGGATTTCCGCGCCCTCGTCCTGGGCGTCCTCAATGTCGTCAAGCAGCTCGCCGCCGCAGGCGAAGGGCTCGGGTATCTCGACCGCCGGGTCGAGCAGGAAGACGTCCTTCTCCGTGGCGCAGGGGAGGCGGCCGCCGAGGTCCGGCGCGGGCGCGGCGGTGACGGCGCCGGCGAGCGCGGCCCTGAGCGCGGCGACGTGGCCCTCGTCCGTGCCGCAGCAGCCGCCGAAGAAGGCGACGCCGTTCGCGGCGAAGTCGCGCGCGCACTCCGCGAACTCCTCCGGCGGGCAGTTATAGACCGTCCTGCCCTCCGCGACCTGCGGCAGGCCGGCGTTGGGCTTCGCGAGCAGGGGAATCTCCGCGAAGGGGCGTATGCGCTCAATCTGCGCCAGTATCTCGCGCGGGCCGACGGAGCAGTTGAGGCCGAAGGCGTCCGCGCCCATGCCCTGCATGACGGTGAGGGCCGCGGCGGCGTCCGTGCCCGTGAGCGTGCGGCCGTTTTCGTCGCAGGTGAAGGAGACTATGGCGGGCTTTTTGCTCACGCTGCGCACCGCGAGCAGGGCGGCGCGCGCCTCCGGCAGGGTCATCATCGTCTCAATCACGAAGAGGTCGACGCCCGCCTTCTCCAGCGCGGCGGCCTGCTCGGCATATATCTCGACCAGCTCCTCGAAGCCTGCCGTGCCCAGCGGCGCGAGGAAAAGCCCCGTCGGCGCGATGTCGCCCGCGACGAGCGCGCGGCCCGCCGCGGCCTCCTTCGAGAGCGCGGCGAGGCGGAGGTTGAACTCCTCCACGCGGTTGAATATGCCGTTCGCCTCGAGCTTCACGCGGTTCGCGCCGAAGGTCGGCGTGTAGATGATATTGCTGCCCGCCTCGACATAGCGGCGCTGGACGTCCAGTATGGCCTCCGGGTGCTCAAGCAGCCAGGCCTCGGCGCAGCCGCCGTCGGTGTAGCCGCGCTTCTGCAGCTCCGTGCCGGTCGCGCCGTCCAATACGGCAGGGAAATAGAGTTCCATTCAAGCTTCCTCCTCATCGTCGTAAAATGGCATCGCGTCCACAAAGGCCTCGGAAAACTCCGCGCTGCCCGAGAGCTCGACATACTCGCAGCGGCCTTGTATCTCCGTCAGGCGCTCGAAGCCGCCGGGCGTACACAGCACCCTCTGCGCGCCGTCGAGGGCGGCGTTGCCTATGCCGCGGGTTTTCCCGGCGAGCTCCGGCGCTATAAGCCCGGCCTTCGCCGCGCTCATTATGTCCAGCCGGGTGCCGAAGCCGCCCGCCAGATAGACCTCGTCAATGTCCTCCGCGCCCACGCCCGCGCGTCGCATAAGTATCTCCGCGCCCGCGCGCACGGCGGCCTTGGCGAGCTGGAGCTTCCGCAGCTCCGCCGCGCGGAGGCGAAGCCCCGGCGCGAAGGCGAATGAGACGCGGCCCTTTTTGTTCACGGAGACGTTGTCCCGCAGGGCCTCGGGCAGCTCGTCCGGCTCGAGCAGGCGGCCCGTGCCGTCCATGACGCCGCTCTCGAGCAGGGCCGCGAGCGCGTCGACTATCCCGGTGCCGCATATCCCGCGCGGGCTGCCGCCGCCAATCACGAAATACCAGAAGTCGCCCGCCGAAAAGCGAACCGCGCTGACCGCGCCGGGCACGGCGCGCATGCCGCAGCCTATCTCCGCGCCCTCAAAGGCGGGCCCGCAGGCCACGGAGCAGGCCGTGAGCTGCCCGTCGCGGGCCAGGACCAGCTCGCCGTTCGTGCCTATGTCCATCAGAAGCCGCGCGCCCGGCTTTTCCGCGAGCCCGGCGGCGTATATGGCCGCGACGGCGTCGCCGCCTATATAGCCGGAGACGCAGGGCGCGAGGCGGAGCTTCGCGTCCGGGAAGGCCTCCGGCCGGACGGCCCCGCCGTCCGTGAAGCAGCTCGCGGGCGTGTACGGCGCTCGGCCTATGCCCTCGGGCGAGAGGCCGGCGAAAAGGTGCTCCATCGTCGTGTTGCCGACGCAGAGTATCTCCTCTATGCCGCCCGGCTCGACGCCGGCGTCGCGGCAGGCGGCCTCTATGAGCGCGGCCGCCTGATTTCGCGCGAGGATGCAGAGCCTCTCGAGCCCGCCGGGCTTGGAGGCGGCCTTTATCCGGCTTATGACGTCCGCGCCGAAGGGCGACTGCGCGCTCCAGTCCCCGGCGGCGGAGAGGACCTCGCCGCTCGCGCGGTCGATTATCCGCACGGCGAGGGTGGTCGTGCCGAGGTCGACCGCGGCGGCGAGGCCCGAAAGCCCGCCCGACGCGGCGGCGGAGCCGGCGAACTCGATAAGCCCGCCCGCGGCGGCGTCCGGCACGAGCACGACGCACTCCCCGACTGCCTCCGCCGGAGTCCGGCAGGCGAGGACGCGCTCGCGCCTCCCGTCCGGGGCCAGCAGAGTGACGGAGCATTTGCCGCACTTGCCCAGCCCGCCGCAGGGCGCGGCGAGGTCGAAGCCCTCCGAACTCAGGACGTCCAGAAGCGTCACGCCCGGCTCTGTTTTGATTTTCGTCTCCGCCCCACCGGAGCGGACGGTAATTGTTGACACGGCGGTTCCTCCACCTTATAATTGATGCATTAACTATACTATTTTTTGCCCGGACGGTCAAGCGGAGGGCGCTTTCTTCGGCCCGGCCGGGGAAAACCGCCGCGCGGCGTCGCACCCGCCCTCTCGGCTCCCCTTATAGGGGAGCTGTCACGCCGCTTCGCGGCGTGACTGAGGGGTTGAAGCCGGCGCGGGTGCAGCGCGGCGAGAATACCGTATCCGCCGCGGGCTTTGCTTCAGGCGGCGGCGAGCTTGAAGACGGAATGGGCGGAAAGAAACTGCTCTGTATCGGGAGGTTGGTTCCGAATGGCTGAGGAATGCCTTATCTGCGCGTCTCCTCTGGAATATCTTAAAGAGGATGTCGAGATGGAGTGCGCCGTCTGCCACAGGCGGGAAAAAAGCAAGACTCGCTGCGTCAACGGCCACTATGTCTGCAACGATTGCCACACGCGGGGAATGGACGGCATTTTTGCGCTCTGCCTCGGCAGCCGGAGCAGAAGCCCTCTGCGCATTTTGGAGGAGATGATGAGCCTGCCCTTCTGCCACATGCACGGGCCGGAGCACCATGTCATGGTCGGCGCGGCTTTGCTGACGGCTTATCGGAACGCCGGAGGCGAGCTTGACCTGGAACGGGCGCTCTCCGAAATGTACAGCCGCGGCAGCTCCGTGCCCGGCGGGGCCTGCGGCTTTTGGGGCGCCTGCGGCGCGGGGCTCAGCGCGGGCACGTACTGCTCCATCGCGGCCGGGGCCACCCCGCTCTCCGGCGAGAGCTGGAGCCTTGCAAATCAGCTCACCTCCCGCGCGCTCGCGGCCATAGCCGCACACGGCGGCCCGCGCTGCTGCAAGCGAGACTCCTACCTCGCTTTGAGGGAAGCCATAGCCTTCACCTCGGAAAAACTGGGCGTCGAGCTGGAGGCCGAGCCGGCAATATGCTCGCGTTCGGAGCAAAACCGCCAGTGCCTGCACGAGGGCTGCCCGTTTTACGCCGGGAGGGAAGGCCGCCATGCCTGACATCCTCGCCCTCGCGAAGGGCATAGGCTTTGAATACGCTGCGTGGTTTGAGGCTGCGGGGCTTGAGTTCCGCGGCGAGGTGCGGGAGATGTGCGCGGCGGACCGCTGCCGGAAGTACAACAAGAGCTGGGCCTGCCCGCCCGCCTGCGGCTCGCTTGCGGCCATGGAGGCGCGCGCGAGGCGCTTTTCTCACGGCGTGCTCGTCCAGACCGTGGCAGAACTCGACGGCGACTTCGACGCCGAGGGCCTTGCCGGGGCCCAGCGCGTCCACAAGCGCCGCTTCGAGACCCTTGCGCGCCAGGCGAAGCTCCTCACGCGCGGCGACTGTCTCCCGATGGGCGCGGGCGCCTGCACGCGCTGCGTAAAATGCACCTACCCCTCGCGGCCCTGCCGCCATCCCGCGCTCGTCCACCCCTCGATGGAGGCCTACGGCCTCATGGTGGCCGACGTCTGCGCGCTCGCCGGGCTGAAATATTACTACGGCCCGAACACCATAAGCTACTCTTCCTGCATTCTTATAAACTAGGGGGATAAGTCCATGTCAACACCGCGAGAAATCTTCCTCGAGACCATCAGGCCCGACGGCCGGCCCGAGCGCATCCTCGACCAGTACGAGGCGCTGGGCATGGTGCTCAACGATCCCATCAACACCTATCTGCGCGGCAACCGCCGCCGCGGCACGACCAGCCTCGACCGCTGGGGCACGACCATCACCTGGCCCGAGGACGCGCCCGGCTCCATGCCGCTGCACGGCCCGGGGCTCACCGTGCTTCAGGACGTCGCCCGCTGGCGCGAGACCGTCCACGCGCCCGACCTCGAGGCCAACTGCGCCGAGGGCTGGGAGGACGCGCTCGCCCTCGCGGAGAAGCTGCGCGGCGAGAAGCTTGTCTGCGGCTTCATGGGCACGGGCATCTTTGAGCAGTGCCACTTCCTCATGGGCTTCGAGGCCACGCTCGCGAACCTCTACGAGCACCCCGAGGAAATGCGCGCGCTCATAGACTACATCACCGAGTACCGCCTCACCTACGCGCGCATGCTCATAGACAGGCTCCACCCCGACGCCATCTTCTCCCACGACGACTGGGGCACGAAGACGCAGCTCTTCATGCAGCCGGACATGTGGCGCGAGTTTTATAAGGAGCCGTACCGCCGCTTCTACGGCTATATACGCTCGCGCGGCGTCATTGCGATACACCACGGCGACGCCTACCTCGCCGACATCGTCGAGGACATGGCGGAGATAGGCATACAGTGCTGGCAGGGCGTCCTGCCCGAGAACAACATCCCCGAGCTGCAGCAGAGGCTTAACGGCCGCATGGCGCTCATGGGCGGCATAGGCGCGGCGATTGACAGGGCCGACGCCTCCGGGGCGGAGATACGCGCCTACGTGCGCCGCACGCTTGAGGACTGCGCGCCCGGCGGGCACTTCATCCCCAGCATCACCTACGGCCTGCCCGGCGCGGTCTTCCCGCAGGTCGACGCGGCCATAGACGCCGAGATTGCCGCCTGGAACGGCGAGACGCACCTGCACGGCGCGCGGCGCGCCGCCGTCGTCCGCCGCGGCGAGGCCCGTCCCGCCGCCTCACCCTCGCCCGCCGCCGCGGCCGAGAGCGCCGGCGTCCTCGGGGATATCACCGCCGCGCTCAGGAAGGGCCACCGCAAGAAGGTGCTCGAGGGCGTCGAGGCCGCGCTGGCCGAGGGCATAAGCGCCGAGACCGTGCTCAACGAGGGCCTGGTGCGCGGCATGCAGCTCCTGGGCGACGATTTCAGCGCCGGGCGCGCCTTCGTGCCCGAGATGCTGGTCGCGGCCCGGGCCATGAACGCGGCCACGGAGCGGCTCAAGCCCCTGCTCGCCGCCGGCGGCAAGAAGAGCGCGGGCAAAATCTGCCTCGGCACCGTGCGCGGCGACATGCACGACATAGGCAAGAACCTCGTCAAGATAATGATGGAGGGCGCGGGGCTCGAGGTCGTCGACCTCGGCGTCGACGTCTCCGCCGAGCAGTTTGTGGATACAGCCGTGAACGAGGGCTGCGCGCTTATCGGCTGCTCCGCCATGCTCACGACCACGATGGACGAGATGCGCCGCGTCGTCGAGCTCGTGCGCGAGCGCGGCCTTGCCGGGAAGGTCAAGGTCATGATAGGCGGCGCGCCCACCAGCCGGGAGTTCTGCGACTCCATCGGCGCCGACTGCTACACTGCCGACGCCGCGCAGGCGGCCCAGGCGGCCCTCGCGCTGCTGGCCGGCTGAACGCGCCGCGGAATATTGTAAATTGACAAAACGGCCGGGGAGGGCTTCGCGCCCTCCCCGGCCTTGCGCTTCCCGGGCAAAAAAGATTGGCGAACCGCCTTGGGGGCAGCGGTCCGCCTTAACAGGGTTGTGGGATAAAGATATGAGCCGGGTTCCCGCTCGCCGTCCGTTACGCGGGCGGCAATTGGATAAGCTGTGCTTAAAGAATAGCGCGCCCGCGATAAAATTGCAAGAGCGAAGGCCGTCGGAAAAGCACCAGTTTTGCCGAACGCATAAAATTTCCCCATGCGGGCATGCTATGCTCCGAGAAAACGAAAAGGAGGCCGCAAGGCATGATTATGGATCGCATAGCCCTGGTGCTCGCCATCATCGGCGGCATAAACTGGGGCAGCGTGGGGCTCTTCCGCTTCGACATCGTCGCCTGGCTCTGCGGCGGTTCGGCCGCCGTCTTCAGCCGCGTGATATACACCCTGGTGGGCCTGGCCGCCCTCTGGTGCATATCCCTGCTGTTCAGGCCCAGGGAGGAAGAGGCCTGAGCGGAATCCGCCGCGCCGGCCGGGAGGAGTGCAAAGCTCTTTCCGGCCGGCCTTTTTTCGCGGGGTTTTTCCCTCGGACGGGGCTATAATTATGGCGAAAGCGGAAGGGGGAGCGCTTATGCAGACGATACTTACAAGGCCCCGGCTGGGCCGCGCCGGGATAGTTCAGCTGCCGGTCGACGAGATAGATCCCAACCCGAACCAGCCGCGGCGGGAATTTGACGAGGCCGCGCTCGCGGAGCTCTCGGCGAGCATAGCGGAGTACGGCGTGATTTCGCCGCTGACCGTGCGGCTGCACTTCGGGCGCTATGAGCTGGTGGCGGGCGAGCGGCGGCTTCGCGCGGCGCGCCTCGCCGGGCTCAGGAAGGTGCCCTGCATCGTGCTGGACGTGGATATGGAGGAGTCGAGCCTGCTTGCGATGGTGGAAAACCTGCAGCGGCAGGACCTGGACTTCCTCGAGGAAGCGCGGGGCATGGCGAACCTCATGCGCATGTACGGCCTGAGCCAGGAGGACTGCGCCCGGCGGCTGGGCAGAAGCCAGAGCGCCGTGGCGAACAAGCTCCGGCTTCTGAAGCTGCCGGAGGACGTCCTCGAGGCTCTGAGGCAAAACGGCCTCACGGAGCGCCACGGCCGCGCCCTCCTGCGCCTCGGGGACGACGCCGCGCGCCGCGCCGCCCTCGCGCACATACTGGAGGCCGGGCTGAACGTCGCGCAGACGGACGCGTACATAGACGCCCTGCTCGCGCCCGCCGCGGAAAAGCCGCGGCGGGGCCGGCGCCGCGCGCTCATACTCAAGGACGTGCGCGTCTTTTTGAACAGCCTCAGCCGCAGCCTCGACGTGATGAAGCGCGGCGGCATAGACGCCGAGTTCAAAAAGGAGGAGACGGACGAGGCGCTGGTCGTCACGATATCCATCCCCAAAAAACGCTCCTGACCGTCCGGACAGTCCGGCGGCCGGGTTCAAATAAAAAGCGCCCGGGATCCCGGGCGCTTGCGCCTGTTTAAAAAGGCCTCGGCGGCCTTTTCGGCCTCCTTTTTGCCTGAGCGCTCTTACAGCGTTTGAGCGTGCGGCAAAATACAAAACCGAAGCCCAGCGAAGCGGGTTCGGTTTTGAAAGGAAGAATAAACGAAGCGGAACGGATGTCACCGGGCGCAGCCTTTCGGCTGCGCCCGGTGACGGAGTAGAGCGCAGTTTATTCTGACGCGCGTGAGAGCGGGTTGAGGCGGCCGTACATGCGCGCGTACTCGCGTATCTTCTCCGCGAGCTCGTCCGTGAGCATTCCGGGCGTGAGGCGCCAGGTCCAGTTGCCCGTGGGCGTG
>DVJK01000139.1 GCA_018716795.1 Candidatus Scatomorpha merdipullorum
ATCCACTTGTCCACCATGTGCGGCGCGGCGAGATAGGCGCTCAGCCAGCGGTAGCGCCAGAAGGCGCGCAGTATGCGCACGGGGTTCTTGGCCGCGAAGGCGCCCATCTTCGCCCAGGTGGCCAGCCACCAGCCGAAGTCGTAGGCCGTGTCCGCGACGCCGCGCCACTCGCGCCGGTCGTAGATATTCGTGCCCTCTATGTACCGGTCACCGATGTAGTGGCAGGGCCCGTCGCCCCTGAGGAAGCTTCTGAGCGTCGGATAGCGCTCCTTGAAGGGTCTTTTTTTCATGCTCCCGCCTCCTTAGACAGCGCCCTGGATGCGCTTTATCTCAAGCGACTCCACGAAGGCCTGGAAGCGCGTGCGCAGCTGGCCCGCGGCGGCCGTGGTGTAGTCGCGCTCTATCTGGCAGACGGGCAGCGTGCCCGGCAGCTCGTAGCCCTCGGTGAGCCACATGGCGTCCTGCGCGCGCTCGTAGCCCCAATACTCGCAGAACTTCATGCTCTCGACAATGAGGCCCTCCGCGCCGAACTCCTTCGCCTTCTGATAGACGTAGTTTTTGCGCTCTATAAGCGCCTTGGGGCCCATGGCGCGCGGGCAGTGGTTGTTCCAGAGGTAGTGCCGCGCTATCGCGTGCAGCGGCGTCTCGCCCTCGCGGAGCTCTATCTCCTCGCGGCCGGGCAGGGTGCCGAAGCAGTACCGGTCCGCGCAGACGTAGGCCCCGCACATCTCGAGCATCTTTGTGAACTCCGGGTCGTCAATCTCGCTGCCCACGACCATGACGCGCGCGCGATACCACGGCCCGGGCTCCGGCTCGCGGCTTTGAAGCTCCTCAAGCGTCTCGCGGAGCAGAGGCAGTATCAGGTCCTTCGGGCAGGTGAGGCTGCACAGCTGCATGACTGCGAACTCATAGCCGGTTATGACCGGGTTTTCCGCCTTGCGCAGCTCGCCCATGGCGCTTATGACGCGGCAAAGCTCGTTGTGCCGCCCTATGGCCTCCGTCAGCGCCGCGTCGGAGAAATCCACGCCGTATACGCGCTCAAGCGGCTCAATGACCTTCTGCCTGAGCTGGCGCTCATAATAGCCCTCGTGCCACTCGCTGCGGTTTATCGGCATGTCGAGGCAGGAGACGAAGAACCTCTCGTTCGGGATGAGCTCGCAGTATTCAAAATACTGCTCCATGCGGTTCATGGTCGTGCAGCACTCCTGGCCGAGCAGCGCGTCGATGAAGTTGTACCCGCCCTCGAAGGCCCGCTCGAGTATGCTCTTGGAATAGGGGCAGGAGCGGTTCGTCATGTAGTACGTCGCCATGTCCGGGCTCACGCAGCCGGGCGCGCGCAGCCGCACGCCGAAGCAGCCGGGCACGTCGAGCAGCGGCTCGGGTATGTGCGAGCAGTTGTAGGCCAGGGCGAGCCGCCCCTCGGCCCGGGCCCTTTGGACAAGCTCGTTGTTCGCCGAGCGCAGCAGCTCCTCAAACTCAATCATGTGCTTTAGGTCCCTCAAAAAAATCCCCCCAATTTAAGTTTGCCAATGGTCAGACCAGATTGCGCCCAAATAGCAAAAAAGCCCGGCGCGCAGCGCCAGCCGTATTTTTCGGGAACGCCGCCCGTCAGGGCACATATCTGCTGTTTGACCAACATTACTGTTGCCATTGTAACAAAATACAGGCAATTCGTCAACAACTTTGTGAAGCTTTAGACACGGCCCGGGCAGGACCGCCGCGAAGCGCGCGGAGCGCAGGTTTTGCTGGATTTTTCCGGGCGCAGGGTGTAAAATACAGCGATTAGTCAGAACGAAGGAGCGGCATATGGACCTTTACGACGACGAAAAATTTTTCGCGAGCTACGCGGAGATGCCCCGCTCGCGACTCGGCCTTCGCGCGGCGGGCGAGTGGGCGCAGTTTGAGCGGCTGCTGCCGCGGGATATGGCGGGGCTCGACGTGCTCGACCTCGGCTGCGGCTACGGCTGGCACTGCGCGTACTGCGCCTCGCGCGGCGCGCGCCGCGTGCTGGGCATAGACCCGAGCGGGAGGATGCTCGCCCGGGCGCGGGAGATAAACGCCGCGGAGCGGATTGAATACCGGCTCTGCGCCGTTGAGGACTTCGGCTGGCCGGAGGCGGAGTTCGACCTCTGCATATCGAACCTCGCGCTGCACTATGTCGCGGAGCTGCCGCCGGTTTTCGCGGGCGTGTACCGCGCGCTGAGGCCGGGCGGGGCCTTCGCGCTCAACATCGAGCACCCGGTTTTCACCTCGGGTGTCAACGAGGACTGGCAGCGCGACGCCGCCGGGCGCATACTGCACTGGCCCGTCGACCGGTATTTTGAGCCCGGGGCGCGCAGGACGCTCTTCTGCGGCTGCGAGGTCACGAAATACCACCACAGCCTCGCGCAGATCCTCGGCGGCCTGCTCGAGGCCGGCTTCACCCTCGCCGCCGTCGACGAGGCGAGGCCCTCGCCGGAAATGCTCGCCGCCGACCCGGCGATGTACGACGAGCTGAGGAGGCCAATCATGCTGCTCGTCCGGGCGGAGAAACGATAAAGGAGACTTTGACATGAAAATTGCCGTTATAACCGGCGCGTCCTCGGGCATGGGGCGCGAGTTCGCCAAGGGGATAGACGCCGAGGAGAGGCTTGACGAGATCTGGCTTATCGCGCGGCGGCGTGAGCGGCTTGAGGAGCTGGCGGGAGAGCTTCGCGCGAGGGCGAGGATACTGCCGCTCGACCTCACGGACGCGGCGGCCTTCGACGAGTACGCCGCCCTGCTCGAGGGCGAGAGGCCCGAGGTCGTCACGCTCTGCAACGCGGCGGGCTTCGGCCGCTTCGCCCTCTTCACGGAGACGGATTTGAAGACCAACCTCGCCATGATAGACCTGAACGACAAGGCCACGGTCGCCATGTGCCAGCTGACGCTGCCGCATATGCGGCGCGGCGCGAGGATAATAAACCTCGACTCCCTCTCCGCCTTCCAGCCCGTGCCCTACCAGTGCGTCTACGGCTCGACCAAGGCCTTCGTCCTCAGCTTCTCGCGCGCGCTGAACGTGGAGCTCGAGCCCAGGGGCATCCGCGTCATGGCCGTCTCGCCCGGCTGGGTCAAGACGGAGTTCTTCGACCACGCGGTGACGGACAACGGCGCGGTCACGTACTACAACAAGCTCTGGACGCCAGAGCAGGTGGTCGAGCGCGCGCTGCGCGACTATAAAAAAGGGAAGGACCTCTCCGTCCTCGGCGCGAGCGTGCGCCGCCAGGTGCTGCTTGTGAAGCTCCTGCCGCATAAGCTGGTCATGAAGGTCTGGATGAAGCAGCAGAAGCACGACAAGCGGCCCGACGAGGACTGAGGCCCGGCCCCGCGAGATATGCGAGGCAAAAACCGGGCGCCGCGGCTCAGCTTGGCGGGGCCGGGCTTCGTTTATTGCTTGACAAACGGCGGCGCGGATTTATAATAGTAAGGTACGCAAAAAAGAAAGCGAGGCAGCAACTTGAACATACTCTTTGAACGCTTCGAGCTTCCGGAGG
>DVJK01000012.1 GCA_018716795.1 Candidatus Scatomorpha merdipullorum
TTCATCCGCGCGGGCAGCCCGGTGATGCTCATGAACGTCCTCTTCGCCACGGCCGGCATAGGCTGGGCGACGATAAACGTCAACAGCTATCCCATGGTCGTCGAGCTCAGCCGCGGCGGCGACGTCGGCAAATACACCGGCTTTTACTACACCGCCAGCATGGCCGCGCAGACGCTCACGCCCATAATCTCCGGCTTCCTCATGGACACGCTGGGCATGACGACGCTCTTCCCCTACGGCTGCGTCTTTGTGTTCCTCGCGTTCTTCACCATGCTCTTCGTGAAGCACGGCGACAATAAACCGACCAAGTAAGGAGTACGATATGGAAAGACTGACCACCCTCTCCGCCTCGGGCGAATACGCCTCGGGGCGCGCTCAAGGCGAGCTGCTTGCGGAGCTCGGCAGGTATGAGGACTTCGCCGAGAGCGTCGAGGCCGAGCTCGAGCTTGTGCGCCTCAACCTCGGCGACCTCAAGGCCGCCGGCAGGCAGCGCAGCGCGACCTACACCATGCTCATGGGCTCGAAATACATGCTCGAGGAGATGCAAAAGCGCCTCGCCGAGCCGCCGAAGGAGACCGCCGCCCGCCTCGAAAACCTCCGCCGCCTCATTGACGGCGACGACGGCATCCGCGACGTCGAGGAGTAAGTTCGTTTGCCGAAAAAGCCTCGCTTAAGTTTCGCCGCTTCGCGGCGAAATAATTGAAATCATTTTCGGCGGCGGCGTGTACGTCGACGAAAATACCTCTCGCGGAGCGGAGTGTGAAAAATCCGTCGGCCCTTGGGCCGGCGGATTTCTTTGCGCGCAGCGAAGCGCCGGTCCTCATTGGCCCGACGGGCCAGGGGACTTCGTTGTCTGAAAAGGCCGTCGAGGCCTTTTCAGACAGACTGAAGCGTCCGGGAATTCGTTCGAATTCCCGGACGCTTTGCATTTGCCGTTTTCGGGCGGGCGGCGGCGTCAGTACGCGGCGATGCCGCCGTCGGCGCGCGGCTCGGTCGCGCCGCAGAGGACGCCGCTTTCATCGCGCCAGATTATCTGTCCGCGGCCGAAGTTTATGCTCTCGCCGCGGCTGAGCTCGTGCCCGCGCTCGCCGAGGGCCGAGGCGAGGGTGGGGTCGAAGTCCGGCTCCAGCTCTATGCGTTTGCCGCCCGTCCACTGCCAGCGCGGCGCGTCAAGGGCCTCCTGCGGGTTCATGCCGAGGTCGAGCAGGTTTATAAGCGTCTGGACGTGGCCCTGCGGCTGCATGAACGCGCCCATGACGCCGAAGGGGCCAACGGCCCGGCCGCCCTTCGTGAGGAAGCCGGGGATTATCGTGTGGTAGGGCCGCTTGCCGGGCGCGAGGCAGTTGGGGCTCGCGGGGTCGAGGCTGAAGTTGCAGCCGCGGTTGTGCAAAGCTATGCCCGTGCCGGGCACGACGACGCCGGAGCCGAAGTTCTGATAGTTCGACTGTATCCAGCTCACCATGTTCC
Source organism: Candidatus Scatomorpha merdipullorum (assembly GCA_018716795.1). Classification (GTDB taxonomy): domain Bacteria; phylum Bacillota; class Clostridia; order Oscillospirales; family Oscillospiraceae; genus Scatomorpha; species Scatomorpha merdipullorum. The sequence goes on from DVJK01000012.1 coordinate 1,468, forward strand.
CCTCGGCGTCCGCGGTGCAGAAGTACACCGTGCCGCCGCAGTCCGGGCTGCCGGGCATGGGCTCGAGGGCGGAGCGGCCGATGAGCGCGCGGCGGGAGGCGAGGTAAGCGCCGTCCAGCAGGGCGGAGGCGGGGTATTCCATCGCGGAGCGCTCGGCAATATAGCGCTTGCCGTCGGCATAGGCGAGCTTGAGCGCCTCGATGGCGCGGTGTACGCCCCTGGGCGAGGCGTCGAGCCTTTCAAAGCCGGAGAGGATGCCGAGCGTCATGAGCACGACGAGGCCGTGCCCGTTCGGAGGAAGCTCCCAGACCGTGTAGCCGCGGTAGTCCACGGAAAGCGGCTCCACCCACTCGGGGCGGAAGGCGGCCAGGTCCTCATAGCGCAGCCAGCCGCCCGTGCGGCGCGACCACTCGTCAATGGCGCGGGCGAGCTCGCCGCGGTAGAAGCTCTCGCAGTCGGTGGCGGCGAGCTCCCGGAGGGACTTCGCCAGCGCGGGCAGGCGGACAAGCTCGCCGGCCTTTGGCGCGCGGCCCTCCGGCGCGAAGGTCTCAAACCAGGGCCTGAAGACGCCGTCGGAGGCGTGTTTTGAGAAAATCTCAAAGTCGCCGCGCCAGAGCTCGGAGACCACGGGCGCGAGGGGATAGCCCTCCTCGGCGTAGCTTACGGCGCTGGTGAAGAGCTCGGCGAAGGGCAGGCGGCCGAAGCGCCTGTGGGCCTCGGCCCAGGCCGCGGGTATGCCGGGCACGTTCACGCCGTACCAGCCTCGCTCGGGCATTCGCCCGAAGCGGGAGCGCAGGAATTCCGCGTCGGCCAGGGCCGGGGCGGGGCCGGAGCTGTTGAGGCCGTAGAGCCGGCCGTCCATCCATATCTGCGCGAAGGCGTCGCCGCCCAGGCCGTTGGAGGTGGGCTCCACGACCGTCAGCACGGCGGCGGCCGCGATGGCGGCGTCGACGGCGCTGCCGCCGCGGCGCAGGATGTCAAGCCCCGCCTGCGCGGCCAGGGGCTGGCTGGAGCAGACCATGCCGTTTTTGGCGAAGACAAGCCGCCGCTGCGAGCGCGTCCGGTATTTCAGCGTATCGAAGGGAAAGGGCATGGCGGCCTCCTATCTGTCCGGGAACTCAAGCCGGAGCACGTCGGGCCGCGCGTAGTGGCCGCAGGGGTCGAACTCCATGCGGGCCGCGGGCACGGCGTCCATGTCGAGCTCGGCGTATATTATGCCCTCGGCATCCCAGAGCGGCTCGGTGACATAGTGCCCGTGCGGGTCGATGATGCAGCTGCCTCCGCGGCAGACCGTCTCCGGCAGCTTCGCGACCTCCTCCGGCGCGTGGAGCCAGCCGGGGTACATATCGCGGGTGAAGTACATGTCGCAGTTTATGAAGTAGCAGCGGCCCTCGAGGGCGATGTGCCGTATCGTGGCCTGCCATTCCGGATTGTCGTTCGTGTTGGGCGAGATATAGAGCGCGACGCCCTTTTGATAGAGCGCGGCGCGGGCGAGGGGCATATAGCTCTCCCAGCAAATCATGCTGCCCATGACGCCCCAGGGCGTCTCGGCGACGGGGAAGAAGCCGCGGTCTGCGTCGCCCCAGACGACGCGCTCCGCGCCCGTGGGCTTGAGCTTGCGGTGGCAGGAGTGGAGGACGCCCTCGGGCGTTATGAAGACGTTGGAGTTGTAGAGCGTGCCCGTGACGGCGTCGCGCTCGGAGACGCCGACGCTCAGCCAGACGCCGCGCTCGCGCGCCCTCTCGCAGAGCGCGTCCGTCTCCGGCCCGGGCACGAGGACGGAGTTTTTGGCGTAGCGCGCCCAGTCGCCCCTCTGCGCCTCGTCGCGGTGCCCGACGGTGAAGCCGAAGGTCAGGCCGTAGGGATAGCCGGGTATGAAGAGCTCGGGGAAGACTATGAGCTTCGCGCCCTTCGCGGCGGCCTCGTCTATGAGCGCGAGCGCCTTCTCGAGGCAGGCCGCGGCGTCGAACATCACGGGAGCCGCCTGCACGACGGCTATGGGGCATATCCTTTCAAAATCTCGCATTTTATCGCCTCCCACGCCATTTTACCACAGCGGCACGCGCTTGAAAAGGGCAAAGGCTTGCAGGCCGGGCCCTCCGCGTGGTATGATGGCGCGGGTGATATTATGGAGCTTGTTGTCAAGCGTTTTTCCGAGCTCACGAATGCGGAGCTCTATGAGCTTTTGAAGCTGCGTTGCGAGGTCTTCGTCGTCGAGCAGCGCTGCGCCTATCTCGACGTGGACGGGCGCGATCTCGAGGCGCTGCACGTCTTCCTGCGCGGCGAGGGCGGCGTCTGCGCCTGCGCCCGCGTCCTGCCGCAGGGCGCGGCATACGCCGACGCGGCGCTCATAGGCCGCGTCATAGCCAAAAGGCGCGGCGAGGGCCTGGGCGAGCGGGTCGTCCGCGCCGGGATTGCCGCGGCGCGCGG
>DVJK01000013.1 GCA_018716795.1 Candidatus Scatomorpha merdipullorum
CCTGCTTGAGTATGTCCAAAACAGCCTGTTTTTTCATGCTTACCTCCCTTTCAAATCCAGCGTCACGCGCGCAAAATCGCCGCCGAGCGCCGCGAGTATGGCCCCGCGCTCAGTTATCGCGCGCTCCAAAAGCGCCTCCGGCAGCTCCAGCCGCGCGAAGCCCTCGCGCGTGAGCCGGACGCGGAAATCCGAGTATCCGAGCTTTGAAAGCGCCTCCTCCGCGCGCTCCACGCGCCCGAGAAGCTCCGGGCTGAGCTCCATGCCCTCGGGTGCGCGGGTGGCGAGGCAGGCGTAGGCGGGCTTTCTCGCCGTGAAGAGGCCGAGCTTTTCGCTCTCCCGCCGCAGAACGGCCTTTGTAATCCCGCACATAAGCAGCGGGCTGAGCACGCCGAGCTCCCGTATGGCCCGCCAGCCGGGCCGGTCCTCAAGGTCGTCCGAGGCGTTCGTGCCGTCGAGCACCGTATCGTACCCGTCGCGCGCCGCCCGCTCGCGTATGAGCGAAAATATGGCGCGCTTGCAGAAATAGCAGCGCTCCCGCGGGTTTGACCGCACCTCCGGGACGGAGAGGATATCGTATTCGAGCAGCGTGAGCTCTGCGCCCAGCTCGGAGCAGAGCCGCCTCGCGTCGGCGAGCTCAAACGCGGGCTGGAAGGCCGTGCGCACATAGTAGGGCCTTATGTCCGCTCCGAGCGCGAGCCCCGCCGCGAGCAGATAGGCGCTGTCCGCGCCGCCGGAGAAGCCCAGCGCGCAGGCGGGGTGTTCAGCGAAAAATTCCTTTAGTTCCATATATTTACCTCTGGGCCAAAGAACAAACGGCCTGACTGAATTCTAAACTCAGGCCGTTTGCAAGTCAATATGTTTTTCTGCGCAAACCGGCCCGCTCACCAGATGAAGCAGGGCCAGCCGCCGCGGGCCAGGCACATCTCCAGGACGCAGAGCGTGAGGCAGAGCCCGCCTCCGCCCACGGAGCGCGGGAAGCCGCCCGTGCGGGTGGTGTACACCGTGCCGCCGTACTCCAGCTCGTTTAAAAACTGGCGGTATTCGCTGTTGCCCGGGTCCAGCTCCACGGCCTTCTTGGCGTACTCCATGGCGGTTATGCGGTTGCCGAGGCCCGAGTGGGCGATGCCGGCGACATAGTACCAGCGCGCGCCGCGCTCATGCTGCGGCACCTGGGAGAGGGCCGTCAGCGCCTCCTGGAAGTGCCCCGCGCGGATATAGTTCTCCGCCGCGCGCAGCTCGTTGGGTATGTCCTCCGAATATCCGCCGGAGTATCCGCCGGAATATCCGCCCCACGCGCCCGAGAAGGGATCCCAGCCCGCCTGGCCGTAGCCGGAGGCGCGGCCGTAGCCGCCTCTCCTCGCCTCGCCGGACTTTATCGCGTCGTAGGCGGCGTTTATCTCATTCATCTTCTCCGCCGCGGCCTTATTTCCCGGGTTGCGGTCCGGGTGGTATTTCTTGGCCAGTGTGCGGTAAGCTGTCTTTATCTCCTCGTCGGTGGCGTCGTGCGAGACGCCGAGGACCTCATAGGGGTCACGATTCACCGGCTTTTTCTCCCTTCCCCTGCCTGCGGGCAGCTTCGGCGTTGTACCTTGTCCAGACGCCGGAATAGAGGATGTTGCGCATGAGCTCCGCGTCCTGCACTATGGGCAGCAGCTCGAAGAGCTCGGTACACTCGCCTATCAGCATGGTCAGCACCTCGCGCAGCTCCTCGGGCGTTTTGCCCTCGGCGAAGGCGGCGACGGCGTTGTAGCTCCCGCGCTTTTTGTCGGCCTCCAGGTCGAGCGCCGCGTCCATTATGTATATGAACTCGCCCAGCTCAGCGCCGAAGCGCCTGAGCCGCGGCGACCAGACGTCGTCCTCGGGGTATATGACAAAGAGCTCGCCCATGAGCTCCCCAAAGCATTTTGCGCCCATATCCGGGTTCGTCTCGCCCCGGCGCTCGATTTCGGCGAGCTCGGCGAGCCTGGCCTCGATAAAGGCGCACTTGTCCGGATACCTTTCGCGGCAGCGCTCGTACTGCGCGCGCATTGCGGCCGCCTCCGCGCGGGAGAGCAGCCTGCGCTCGTCCAGCCAGTCGTCCAGGCAGTTCTGGTAGGCCAGGACGAGGTTCATGTCCGCGGCGTAGTCCGTGACGGCGCTGGAGGTATAGGCGTGCTTTTTCGCCGGGTGGAGGAAGCAGCGCTCCTCGCCCGACTCGGTCTCCGGCTCATACATGGCCTCGAGCAGGAGGACGAGAAAGGTCATGTCGTAGGTCAGCGTCATGCGCGAGAGCCGCCCGTGACGGAGCCTGAGCGCGCGGCAGAGGCCGCAGTAACAGTTTTTGTAGCGCGCGAGCTGCTCAGGCGTGAGCGACGCGCTGTTTGCGATAACATAGCCGAACATCAGGTGTTCCTTATGAACGAATTGCCGCACTTGCGGCAGACGATTTTAATCTTGCCCTTGCCCTTCGGCACGCGCAGAAGCGTGCGGCACATCGGGCAGCGGAAGAATTTATAGTCGCGCCTCTGCCTCCACCGCTCGCCCAGCGAGCGGAACCAGGCGCGAATGGAGGCCGTGCGCTGCATATAAGCGGCGTTTTCCTCCCGGCGCCGCGCGACATTGCGGGAAAATATGCGGAAGTACAGGTATATGACGCCGAGCATGAACAGCGCCATGAGTATGCGGGACAGCCTCGCCTCAGCGAACATGCTCAGAATGAGCACCGCGAGCAGCAGCGCCGTCAGCGCCCGGCTGAGTTGATCGGGCCCGTTGCGCCCCGCCATGAATCTTGCCAGCTTCTCCCTCATGCTATCACCTTTCAACACCGCGTGGGCCCGCGCGCGGTCAAATCTCTCAGCTCAGGCGGGCCCGGGTGGCTTTTTTCATCTGAACAATGATAGCACCGGCGGGCGGATTATTTATCAATAATCTGTTAATTTAGCTCTCCTGAGCCGGCGCATCCGGCTTTTCAGCCGGTTTTTTCGCGTTCTCGCCGCCCTCGAGGTCGCCGACAAGCAGCTCGAGCAGGTCGTTCAGCGTCACTATGCCGGTGACGCCGCCGTACTCGTCGCAGACGACGGCGAGCTTCTTGCGCAGGCGGCGCATGCGCTCAAAGAGCACGTCGGCCTTGATGGAGTCCGGCACGAAATAGGCCGGCTTTACGCACTCGGCCATGGCCCTCTTTGCGCTGCGCTCGGGCAGGGCGAAGTAGTCCTTTATGTCCAGCACACCGACAATTTTGTCCGTGGTGTCCTGGCAGACGGGGTAGAGCGAGTGCCGGGAGCTGAAAATCTCGCGCTCCCACTCCTCCGTGCCCTCGTCGGCCCAGAGGACGCACATCTGCGTGCGGTGGGTGCAGAAGGCCTCGGCGCTCTGGTCGTCAAACTCGAAGAGGTTCTGGATGAACTCGTTCTCGTCCTCGCCTATGGAGCCCTTCTGGCTTCCGGCGAGGGCCATCATGCGTATCTCCTCCTCGCTGTACTCGTCCTCCTCGCTGTTGGGGTCCACGCCGATAAGGCGCAGCACGCCGTTGACGGAAACGCTGAGCAGGCTCACGATGGGCTTGAACACCTTCGCGATGCCGTAGAGCATACCCGCGAGCTTGAGCGAGACGCCCTCGGGGTTCTTCATGGCGAGGCGCTTGGGCACGAGCTCGCCGAAGATGAGCGTGATGTAGGAGAGGATGATGGTGACAATCACGACGCCGATGCTCACCAGCGTGGCGCGGCTTATCCCGACGCCGAGGGAGATGAGCCCGTCGGCTATCATGCCGGCGAAGTTCGTCGCGGCCGCGGCGGAGCCCAGGTAGCCGGAGAGGGTTATCGCAATCTGTATGGTCGAGAGGAAGCGCTCCGGCTGCGCCGTGAGCTTCTGCAGCTTCACCGCGGCCTTGTTGCCCTCGGCCACAAGCTGCTCAAGCCGCGCGTCCTTGACGGAGATGACCGCAATCTCCGCGCAGGCGAAGACCGCGTTGCAGGCGATAAGTACAATTTGAAGTACAAGCTGCCAGATTAGTGTGGTGTCCAAGTCTGTGACCTCCTGAATAAGTAAAAGGGATGATGCCTTTCCGATGTAATTTCCGCCGGCTTGCCGGGAAAGGCGGCGTCTGTTCCGCCGGCTTTTTTCCAAAAAAGAACGCAAAAACGCCCGCCCCTGAAAAAATCAGGCGCGCGCGTCAAAGAATCAGGGCGTATTCGGTTCGGTGACTGCATGAGCCGTCGTCCATAATGTTAAACACTCTCTCCTTTGCGCTATATTGAAACACATTTGCCCGCGCTTGTCAAGCATCTTCCGCGCCCGGGCGGCATAAAATCCGGCGGAGGTGACAGCTATGGCGGCTCTCTCGGAGGCTGCGCGGCTCGTCTGGGGCGCGCCCGCGCTGTGCATATTCGCGGCGGCGGGTCTCTGGCTCACGCACTGCTCGCGCGCGGTGCAGCTGAGGCGGCCGGGACAGTGCATATTCGGCACGCTCCGGCGCTTCGCCCGCCCGGCGGAGGGCGGCGGGGTTTCGCCGCTCCAGGCGCTCTCGACCGCGCTGGGCGGCACGGTGGGCACGGGGAATATCGCGGGAGTGGCGCTGGCTATGGCCGCCGGAGGGCCGGGCGTGCTGTTCTGGATGTGGGTCTCGGCGCTGCTGGGCATGGCGATAAAATACTCCGAGGCCCTGCTCGCGGTCAAATTCCGCGAGCGGGACGAAAACGGCCGCCGGGTCGGCGGGCCGATGTATTACATTGTGAACGGCCTCGGCGAGAGATTCCGGCCCCTGGCGGCAATCTTTTCCGCGGCCGGCGCGCTCGCCGCCTTCGGCATGGGCGCGGCGGTGCAGTCGGGCGAAATGCGCTCCGCACTTGACGCGCTCTGCTCGGCGCTGGAGCTGAGGACGGGCGAGGGCTTCCCGCTGGCCGTGGGGCTCGTCGCGGCGGCGTTCGCGGCGCTGGTGCTTTTGGGCGGCGCAAGGCGCCTGGGACGTGTCGCCGCCCTGCTCGTGCCGGGCATGAGCGCGGCCTATGCCGCCGCCTGCCTGGCCGTGATTGCCGCGAACGCCGGGAATATCATTCCCAGCCTCGAGGCGGTTGTCCTCGGCGCATTCAGGCCTGAGGCCGGGCTCGCCGCATGTATGGGCTGGGGCTTTCGCCGCGGCGTCTTCTCAAACGAAGCCGGGCTCGGCTCCGCGCCTATCGCCCACGCCGCGAGCGCGGAGCGCGACTGCGTCCGCCAGGGCATGGCGGGCGTCTTTGAGGTCTTCGCCGACACAATCGTGATATGCACGCTGACCGGCCTCGCCCTGCTCACGAGCGGCGTGGGATTCGAATTCGGCTCCGGCTCCGAGCTCTGCGCGCGGGCCATGGGCTGCGTCTTCGGGCCGCGCGCAGGCGCGGCGATAATCGCCGCCGGGATGCTGCTCTTTGCCTTCTCCTCCCTGCTGAGTTGGGGCATGTACGGCTCGCGCTGCTGCGTCTGGCTCCTCGGCGGGCGCGCGGAGCGGCCGTACTGCACCGCTTTCTGCGCCGCCGTCCTCGCCGGAGCCGCAGCGCGCCTCGACGCGGTCTGGCTCGTCGGCGACATCCTGAACGCCCTGATGGCCGCCCCAAACCTCCTGGCCCTAACCCTCCTCGGCGGCGTTGTCAAGACGGAAACACAGCGGTATTTTGAGGGGCAGGCGCGGGAAAAGCGGCGTGCATAGCCGCTCGGGCGCTCACGCCAATTCCATTATGAAGCTTACGGTATAGCTTCGCTCCTGCTCGCCGGCTATGGGGCGGAGGCCCAGGTGGGTGGGGCGGTAGCCGGTGTGGCTGAAGTCGCAGGTGACGCGGACGCCCGCCCATTCGGCGCTGAAGCTCTCACAGGGGCGCTGCTCGATATAGTCGAGCATGGCCATGCGCTCGGCGAAGTCCGCCGTTCCCGCGCCGGGGCGGCCCCAGACGAAGGCGCGAAGCGCGAGCTGCATATAGCCGCGGTAGGTGCCGACCATTTTGCTGTCCGGCCCGCCGCTTGCGCTGAACTCGACGCGGCGAAGGACGCCGCCGCTCTCGGTGAAGCTAAACTCCGGCCTTCCGCCGTCGCCGCAGAGCGTGACCAGATGCGTTCCGAAGATCTCGCGCGGCGTATTGTCGCTTAGGCCGTGGACGCTCATATGCTGAAAATTCGCGCCATCCGTCACATAATCGGCCAAATCATTGTAATTCTCCGCGAATTCGGCTGTGCTCATGTCGCCTCTGTGTCTCGGCATCTCGCCGGCGAGGGCGGCGAAAAACATCGCGCACAGCAAAAGCGCCGCGCAGCCGAGTGAGAGTGCGACGCGCATGGCCCCTGCGCGCGGCCGGACCTCGAGGCGGCTTTCGTATTCCCAGGGCTGATACTCGCCGCGGCGGTCGCGGGCATAGGCGCGGTAAAGAGTATAAAGCTCCACGAATGGCACGCGAAGGGCCTCGCCGCTCCAGAGCATGCGCCAGCAGCGCCGCGCGGCCTCTTCCGGGCGGAGCCGGCCGCCGCCGCGCCCGACCACGCGGATGCCGAGCAGCGCCTTGCCCGGCGTCGCGCCGAAGAGGCTCAGGCATATGGGCTCGAAGACAAATAAAAGCGCGACGCCCATAACCCAAATCCAGAGCGAGCAGAACGTCCTGTCGTACACGGGGTTGAGCCTCAGCAGCAGCACGGCCGCGGCGAAGGCGGCGGCGTTCGCGATGAGCTCGTCGAGCCAGCGGGCGAAAAATCTCCGCCAGGGCCCGGGCCGCGCGCCGCCGGGCCTGACGGCCTCGGCCTCCGGCTCCCGCGCGGAGGCCAGGGCCGGGCGCTGCGGCACGTCCAGCAGCCCCTCCCAGCTCGCGCGGCACTCCAGCAGCCAGCGGCACTCCTGCTGCGCGCCCAAAAGCTCACCGCTCTGCTCGCTCAGGCGCTCCAGCGCCTCTTGAAGCTCCGCGGCGAGCGTGCTCTCGCCGGACCGGATACGCCGTATGCCGGCCAGTGTCAGGCCGAGGCCGCGCAGGCGCTTTATCTTCAAAAGCGTCTCCAAATCGGCCTCGGAGTAGTCGCGGTAGCCGTTTTCAAGCCGCGCGGGGCTCAAAAGCCCCTCGGCCTCGTAATACCTTATGCCGGAGCGCGGCAGGCCGCTGCGTTCCTCAATCTCCTTTATGTTCATAGCCCTGCCTCCCGTTGAGACGATTGTAGGGTATAAAGCGGCTTGATTGTCAAGAGGGGACGAAAAATTTTTTTGATATAAAGCCGGCTAAACCACAAAGCGCCGCCGGGAATGGCGGCGCTTCGTTCATTTCATTGTCTCAACGGCGACCTAAATAACGCCGTCGCGGCGGCGCTCAAAGAGCTCGAAGGCGCGCTCTATGCCGCTGAGCGGATAGCGGTGAGTGATGAGCGGCGTGGTGTCTATCCTCCCGGCGGCGATAAGGCGCAGTATCTCGACGCAGTCGCAGCCGTCGACGCCGCCGGTCTTGAACGTGAGGTTTTTGCCGTACATGTCCGGGAGCGGCAGGCTCTGCGCGCGGTCGTAGAGCGCGACGACGGTGACTATGGCGTTGGGTCTCGCGCACTGCCAGGCCAGGGCGAAGCTCTCGTCCGAGCCGCCGCACTCGACGACGCGGTCGGCCCCGCCGTGCTCCGTGTGCGCGAGCGTGAAATCGCGCAGGCCCTCCGGGCCCGTCGTGAGCACCTCGGGATGATGGGCGCGCACGAGCTCCAGCCGCTCCGGGTGGCGGTCGCAGACTATGACGCGCGCCGGGCTTTTGAGCAGCACGCACTCGAGCGTGCAGTAGCCCGTCGGCCCGCCGCCTATGATAAGCACCGTGTCCTCGGGGCCTATCTCGCTTATCTTGGCGGCCCAGTAGCCCGTGGCGAGGATGTCGCCGGTGAAGAGCGCCTGCTCGTCCGTGACGCCATCGGGGATTATGTCGAGGCCGGTGTCCGCGTGCGGCACGCGCACGTATTCGGCGAGGCCGCCGTCAATCCGGCAGCCGAGGGTCCAGCCGCCGTCGGGGTCGGTGCAGTTGTTCACCCAGCCGCGGCGGCAGAAGAAGCACTCTCCGCAGTAGGTCTCCACGTTGACCGTCACGCGCTCGCCGGGCTTCACCTTCGTCACTCCGCTCCCGACGGCCTCGACGACGCCGACCAGCTCGTGCCCTATCGTGACGCCGGGCACGGCGCGCGGGACGCTTCCGTGCTTTATGTGCAGGTCGCTTGTGCAGATGCTCGCGAGCGTGACGCGCACGATGGCGTCGCCGGGC
>DVJK01000140.1 GCA_018716795.1 Candidatus Scatomorpha merdipullorum
ATGGCCAGGGCGTAGCGCACGGGGCGGCGGCGACGGCGCGCAAGCAGCTTTTCGCGGACGCCCTCGGCAAGCTCGGGCGGCTCAAGCCAGCGCTCAAATTCGTTCCAGGCCTCGAGGATGCGGCGCTCTTCCTTGTCAGGATATGTCATGGAAACATACTCCTTTCAGCCAAATGTTCAGGAGTTATCGCCCAAAAGGGCGGCGAGACGCCTCTTCGCGCGCTCATAGCGCTTGCGCGCGGCGGCCTCGCTTATGCGCATCCGTCGCGCGATGGCGGCGTAGTCCAGGCCCTCGACCGCGCGGGAGAGAACAAGCTCCCTTTCCTCGGCGGAGAGTTGCCGGAGCGCGTCCGTAAGCGCGACGCGCCCCTCGCCGTCAAAGTCGACGGCCTCGGCCTCGCCCAGCTGCTCAAGCGGGAGGTGCTTCCGGCGGCGGAGCCTGTCGCGGCACTTGTTGCGCAAAATGGCGTAGAGCCACGTGAGCTCGCCCTCGCCTTTGAAGCGCGAGCGTTTTACGTAGGCGGAGACAAAGGCGTCCTGCACCGCGTCCTCGGCCTCGTGCCTGTCGCAGAGCAGCGCCAGGGCATAGGCAAAAAGCCGCCCGGAGTAGAGCCTCATGGCCTCCTCCAAGTCAAACTCCTTCATTTCCGCACCACCTCTTAAAACCGGTTTCGTCTATATAACGCGCGGGCAGGGCCGTTTGTGACGCCCTCCCCGCATTTTTTCCGCGTAATTACAAGAAACGCCCGGGCGCATTGGCGCTCGGGCGTTTTGAAGTTTTTTACACCACCTGGGCCTTTATGAGGTTGGTGCTGCCGGCGCGGCCTATGGGGACGCCGGCGGTTATGACGGCCATCTGCCCGCTCTGGATGACGCCCTCCTTGAGCGCGGTCTGGACGCACATGGAGAAGAGCCGGTCGGTGGAGTCGACATAGCCCGCGAGCAGGGGAGTGACGCCCCAGGATATCGAGAGCTGGCGGCGCGCTCGCTCCGTCGTGGTCAGCGCCACTATGGGGCAGGCCGGGCGGAAGCGGGATATCATCCTCGCGGTGTGCCCGCTCTGGGTGGGCGTGAGGATGGCGTCGGCCTCGAGGTCCATGGCGGTGAGGCAGCAGGTGTGCGTCACGGCGTCGTTGATGCTCCGGCCGGGCTTGAACTGGAAGCGGCTGAAGCGGCCCCAGTAGTCCGTGGCGTTTTCGGCGGCGAGGACGGTGTCGGCCATGGTCTGCACGGCCTCGACGGGGTATTTGCCAGAGGCCGTCTCGCCCGAGAGCATGACGCAGCTCGTGCCGTCGAAGACGGCGTTGGCGACGTCGCTGACCTCGGCGCGGGTGGGCCGCGGGTTGCGTATCATGGAGTCGAGCATCTGCGTGGCGGTGATGACGGGCTTGCCGGCCATGCTGGTGAGGCGTATCATCTTCTTTTGCAGTATGGGCACCTCGCAGGCGGGTATCTCCACGCCCAGGTCGCCGCGGGCGACCATAAGCCCGTCGCTGGCGGCGATTATCTCATCAAGATTGTCCACGCCCTCGCGGTTTTCAATCTTGGAGATGATGCGTATGTGCTCCCCGCCGCAGTCCCGAAGGCAGGCGCGGATGTCCTCGACGTCGCTCGCGCGGCGGACGAAGGAGGCCGCGACGAAGTCGAAGTCCTGCTCCGCGGCGAAGCGCAGGTCGGCGCGGTCCTTCTCGGTCAGGGAGGGCAGATGTATCGGCACGCCGGGAATGTTGATGCTCTTGTTGCTCGAAAGCGGGCCGCCGCTCAGGACGCGGCAGCGGATGTCCTGCGCCTCGATGCTCTCAACCTCGAGCTCGATGAGCCCGTCGTCTATGAGCACGCGGCAGCCGGGCGTGAGCTCGTTGTGCAGCTCGGAGTAGGTCACCGAGACGATGAGCGCGTCTCCGGGCACGTCGCGGGTGGTCAGTGTGAATTCCCCGCCCTCGGCGAGCTCGACGGGGCCGGCGGCAAAGGCCTTTATGCGTATCTCGGGGCCCTTGGTGTCCAGTATCGTGGCCACGGCGGCGCCCAGCTCGTCGCGGACATGGCGCAGCTTGTTGAGCGTGGCCAGCTGGCTCTCATGCGTGCCGTGCGAGAAGTTGAAGCGCGCCGCGTTCATGCCGGTGAGGATGAGCTCGCGCAGCTTCTCCTCATCGTCGACCGAGGGGCCCATGGTGCAGATTATTTTTGTCTTTCTCAAGAAAGTATCCTCCAATATCCGATGATCGTTAAACATTATACAATATCCGCGCCCGTATGGCAAGCCGTGAAAGCGAAAGAAGCCGTAAACTTTCGCCTCAGCCGCCGGAGAGGGAGACGGCGCGCGCGGCGCGTCGCAGGGCGGCGAGGCGTTCCGCGCGGCTGCGCTCCATGCGCGTGCTGGGCCCGGAGCAGCTTATGGCCGCGACCGCGGCCCCGGAGGGGTCAATCAGCGCGACGGCGAGGCAGGTGAGGCCCTCCTCGCTCTCCTCATTGTCTATGGCCCAGCCGCGCTCGCGCGTGAGCTCCAGCTCGCGCAGGAGCGCTGCCGGGTCGGTTATGGTGTTGGGCGTGGAGCGCTCGAAGCGCGCGCTGCGCGCGTAGGCCTCCCGCTGCTCCGGCGTGCGCATGGCGAGCAGCATCTTGCCCGTGGCGGTCTCGTGCGCGCGGCGGCGCTCGCCGAGGACGGTGTCCATCTTGAGGTTCAGCCGCCCGAGCGCCTTGTCGACGAAGACGATGTGCTCCGGCCCGTCCATGACGGCGAGATGCGCCGTCTCGCCCGTCTCGTCCGCCAGGCGCGTGAGCTGCGGCCGCACCAGGCCCGTGAGCACCATGCGGCTCTGCGCGAGCTGGCCGAGGGAGAAGAGCTTGATGCCCAGCCGCCAGCTCCCGTTGGCGGCGCGGGAGAGCAGGCCCTTGGCCGCGAGGGTGTACAGCATTCGGAAGGCCGCCGTGCGGCTCAGGCCCAGGCTGGCCGCCGCCTGGGAGGCGGTGAGCTCTTCCCGCTCAAAGAACAGCCCGAGGATGTCCAGCGCGTGGTCGAGGGAGGAGAGGATGTACTGCGGATTCTCCTCCATCTCAGGCCCACCACGCCATCAGGCTCTCATCCTGGCCGGTCGCGCGGTCCACGTCCTGGCCGAAGAGCGTGAAGCCCTCGCGGTAGTAAAATTTGACCGCGGGCCAGTTCTCCGAATACACCCGAAGCTCGAGCAGATCCCGCCCCTCGCGCGCCCGGTCGAGCAGCGCCTTGCCTATGCCGCGGCTCCTGGCCTCCTTTTTGACGAAAATCCCCTCGACGGTTTCGCCGTCGAGGCCGATGAAGCCGAGTATCGCCCCGTCCTCCTCGTAGACGTAGACCTCTGCCTTCGATATCGCCTCGCGCACGGGCTCGAGCTGCGAGCGCCAGTATATCGCCGGGACGAAATCGTGCGCGTCCAGATTGGCCTCCAGCCAGATTTCCGCGACCGCGCCGAGCTCCGCGGCCTCCATGCGTCTTACCATAAGCTCACTCCTTGACTTTCACCTTAAACTGTGGTATTTATGACTTAGGATTGTTCGCAAAACGAACATGGTGTTATTATAGCGAACGCAAAGCGATACGTCAAGCGCGCCGGCGTTCGCCATGATAATTGCACAAAAATCGGGCAAAAACTTTGTCAAAACTGCAAAGGAGTGAGGCAAATGCAAGAGATACGGCTGCACGGCAGGGGCGGCCAGGGGCTGGTGAAGGCGAGCCACCTCGTCGTGAAGACCGCGGTGGAGACCGGGCACTACGGGCAGTTCATCCCCTTCTTCGGCGTGGAGCGCAAGGGCTCGCCGGTCTTCGGCTTCCTGCGGCTTTCCGAGGAGCCGATACGGCGCAAGACGCAGATTTATACGCCGGACGTGCTGGTGATTCTGGACGACAGCCTGCTGCGCCTCCCGGCGACCTGCGCCGGGCTGAAGGAGGGCGGCACGGTCATAATAAACAGCGTCCATGACCGGGCGGGGCTTGAGCTTCCGCCGCAGGCGGGGAAGGTCGCCGCGGTGGACGCGACGGGCATAGCGCAGCGCCGCATCGGCCGGAGCATACCGAACACCGCCATGCTCGGCGCGCTCGCGCGAGTGACGGGCCTGGTGGACCGGGCGGCCCTCTTTGAGAACATCGCCGCAGGCTTCGGCGAGGCCAACCGCGACGCCGCCGCCGAGGCCTTCGACGCGGTGCGCATACTGTGAGGAGGCGGCAGAATGGATAGACACGTGACTCCCCTGGGAAATCAGGGCATGTACATACTCGACACGGCCTCCTGGCGCGTCGTGAGGCCGGTTATGGACAAGAACCGCTGCGTAAACTGCGGCATATGCCTCACGCTCTGCCCCGTGGGCAGCATCTACGCCGAGGTGAAGCAGATACTTATAAGCTACGACTACTGCAAGGGCTGCGGCCTCTGCGCCGCGGAGTGTCCCAAGCGCGCGATAAACATGGAAGCGGAGGTGAAGTGAGATGAGCGAAGTCAAAGCCCTGACCGGCAACAAGTGCGCGGCCTACGGCGCGGCGCTCTGCCGCCCCGACCTCATCGCCGCCTATCCCATAACGCCCCAGAGCTCCGTCGTTGAGACCCTGGCCGACATGGTGTACTCCGGCGAGCTCAACTCGCGCATGGTGCAGGTGGAGAGCGAGCACAGCGCCATGAGCGTGGTGCAGGGCGCGGCCGCCGCGGGCGGACGGGTTTTCACTGCCACGAGCGCGCAGGGCCTCGCGCTCATGTACGAGCCCTATTTCCGCATGAGCACGCTGCGCCTGCCCATGGTCATGGCCATCGCCACGCGCGAGATGACCTCGCCCGAGACGATATGGTCCGGCCAGCAGGACGCCATGAGCGTGCGCGAGGCGGGCTGGATACAGTGCTTCTGCGAGACTAACCAGGAGATACTGGACATGATACTCCAGGGCTATATGCTCGCGGAGGACCCCAGGGTGCTCATACCCGTCAACGTCTGCTACGACGGCTTCTACTCCAGCCACCTCGTCGAGCGCGTGGAGCTGCCCTCCCAGGCGGATGCGGACGCCTTCCTGCCGCCGTACAGCCTCCCCGCCAAGCTCGACCCGAGGACGCCGCAGGCCCTTGACCCCATGACGCCGGGCGAGCTGCTTATGAAATACCGCCGCGACCACCTCGAGAGCATGAAGGCCGCCCTCGCGGTCATTGACGAGGTTGACGCCAAATTCGCCGCCGCCTTCGGCCGGAGCTACGGCGGCTGCATAGACACATACCTCATGGAGGACGCGGACTTCGCCCTCGTCACCGTGGGCGGCATGACAGGCACGGCGCGCGACGCCGTCGACGAGGCGCGCGAGCGCGGCATAAGGGCCGGCGTCGTCAAGCTGCGCTTCATCCGGCCCTTCCCGGCGGAGCGGGTTAAGCAGGCGCTTGCGGGCGTGAAGGGCTTCGCCGTTGTCGACCGCTCGGTGAGCTTCGGCTGGAACGCCGGGCCGATGTACGTCGAGACCTGCGCCGCGCTGGGCGAGGCCGTCGCGGGCAAAGCGCACTTCTCCGCCATAGGCGGCCTGGGCGGCGCGGACATCTCCATGGCGCACATGGAGCGGGTTATCGAAGCCCTCGCCGCGGCCGCGGCGCCCGGCGGGCGCGATACGCTCTGGCTCACGGACTGAGGGAGGAGGACAGTATGAGCTATATAGACACGATAAAATCGCTTCCCCAGGTCATGACGCCGGGCTCCTCGGCCTGTCAGGGCTGCGGCGGCGAGCTCATAACCCGCCGCGTCATGCAGCTGGCGGGCAGCAACAGCGTCTTCGCCGTGCCGCCCGGCTGCATGGCGGGCGCGGGCGTGGACGGCTGGAGCTATCAGAACGGCTGCACCGCGCCCATACACATCACGCTCCTGGACAACACGGCGAGCTTCATGTCCGGCGTGAGCGAAATGTACCAGCGCAGGGGCAGGGGAGACGTCAACATCGTCGCCATAGCGGGCGACGGCGCGACCGCCGACTGCGGCTTCCAGAGCCTCTCCGGCGCGGCGGAGCGCGGCGCGAAAATGCTCTACGTCTGCTACGACAACGAGGGCTATATGAACACGGGCTTCCAGCGATCTTCCACCACGAGCCTCGGCTCGCGCACCTCCACCACGCCCACGGGCAGCGCGATAAACGGCAAGGAGCAGAACGCCAAGTACGTGCCGCTCATCCTCGCCATGCACAATATCGAGTACTGCGCCACCGCCAGCCCGAGCCACATGATGGACTTCGTCGGCAAGATAAAGCGCGGCCTCGAGTGCTCCAAGCGCGGCTTCGCGTATATCCACGTCTTCTCGCCCTGCCCGACCGGTTGGGGCTTCGCGCCGGACGAGAGCATCGCCGTCGCCCGCCGGGCGGTGCGCAGCAATATGTTCCCGCTCTGGGAGTGCGAGCGCGGGCGCTTCATGCTCAGCGACTCCAACCGCTCGCCCATAACAATCGCCGAGTTCGTCGAGGGCATAGGCAAGTTCAGCCGCCTCAACGAGGCCGAGCTCGCAGAGCTCCAGAGGGCCGCAGACGCGCGCTGGGAGCTGGTGAAAAAGCTCTGCGGCTGAGGACGGCGCGAAAAGCCGGATTTTGTCCGAATTAACGGTTGCGCGGCGGCGGAGACAGTGATATTATAAGTCTGCCAAAGCTAACACAAGGAGGCTCATATATGCACTGCACGAAGAAAATCACCTCCGACCTCGTATGGGTCGGCGCGGATGACCGCCGCCTGGCCTTCTTCGAAGGCGTCTACGGCGTGCCCGAGGGCGTCTCTTATAACTCCTACCTCCTGCTCGACGAGAAGACCGTGCTCTTCGACACGGTGGACAAGGCCGTCGCGCACAATTTCTTTGAGAACGTGGCCTACGCCCTGGGCGGACGCAAGCTCGACTATCTTGTCGTCCACCACATGGAGCCCGACCACGCCGCCACGATTGAGGACATCGCCCTGCGCTATCCCGAGGCGACGATAGTCTGCAACGCCAAGATTAAGGACATGCTCTCCCGCTTCTTCCCGACGGACCTCTCCGGCCGCGTCAAGCTGGTCAAGGAGGGCGACACGCTCAGCACCGGAAGGCACAACCTGACCTTCGTCATGGCCCCGATGGTCCACTGGCCCGAGGTCATGATGAGCTATGACAGCACCGACGGCATCCTCTTCTCCGCGGACGCCTTCGGCAGCTTCGGCGCGCTCAACGGCCGCATTTTCGCCGACGAGGTCGATTTCATGCACGACTGCATCGACGAAGCCCGCCGGTACTACACGAATATCGTCGGCAAGTACGGTATGCAGGTCCAGGCCGTCCTCAAGAAGGCCGCGGGGCTCGACATCAAGCTCGTCTGCCCGCTGCACAGCTTCGTCTGGCGTCAGGGCTTCGGCGACTTCCTGGAGAAGTACGTCAAGTGGGCGACCTACGAGCCGGAGGAAAAGGGCGTGCTGATTGCCTACGCCAGCGTCTACGGGCACACCGAGAACGCCGCCAACATCCTCGCCGCCAAGCTCTGCGACCGCGGCGTGAAGGTCAAGATGTACGACACCAGCGTCACCGCGCCGAGCTTCATCCTCTCCGACGCCTTCAAGTACAGCCACCTGGTCTTCGCCGCCACCACCTATAACGCCGGCATCTTCTCCACGATGAGCCAGCTGCTGCACGAGATAGCGGAGCACAACCTGCAAAACCGCAAGATTGCCCTTATCGAGAACGGCTCCTGGGCGCCCACCAGCGGCGGCCTCATGCGCAAGCTGCTCGAGGGCCTCAAGGGCACCGAATTCATCGGCGACACCCTCACGCTCAAGAGCGCGCTCACCGAGGGCCAGCTCGCCGACCTCGACGTCCTCGCCGACGCGATTGCCGAAAGCGTCCTCCCGCCGAAGGCGGAGCCCGCCGTCACGGCCGCCGAGGGCAGCATGGACGGCGTCTTCGAGGTGGAGAACGCCGCCTTCAAC
>DVJK01000141.1 GCA_018716795.1 Candidatus Scatomorpha merdipullorum
ATACACGCCATTGAGGCCCACCACGGCGACGTGGAGCCCCACACCGTCACCGCCTGCCTCGTGCAGGCCGCCGACGCCATCTCCGCCTCCCGCCCCGGGGCCAGGCGCGAGAACATCGAGAACTACGTCAAGCGCCTCGAAAAGCTCGAGGAGGTCACGCGCAGCTTCCCCGGCATCGACAGCTGCTATGCCATCCAGGCCGGCCGCGAAATCCGCGTCATGGTCAAGCCCGACGAGGTCAGCGAGGACCAGATGGTCCTGCTCGCGCGAGACATCGCCAAGAAGATTGAAAACGAACTCACCTACCCCGGCCAGATCAAGGTCCACGTCCTGCGCGAGACCAAGGCCGTGGAGTATGCGAAGTAAGCCCGGGCAAGGCTCCGGCGCTTCGCAAGGGCGCAAAAAGGGCCGGTCCGCGGACCGGCCCTTTTTCATATAAAGCTTTCGGCAAGCCAAAGCCCCGGCCGGACGGCCGGGGCTTTTCGTATTTCACACGGGCGCTTGGGCCCTTCAGGCCAGCGCGGCGATGTCCTTTATGAGGGCGTCCACGTCCTCCTCGCGGGTCGCCCAGCTGGTGCAGAAGCGGACGACGCGATGGGCCTCGTCCACGCGGCCCCAGTCGGAGAAGCTGTACTTCTCCGCGAGCTTTTCAAGCGCGGCGTCGGGGACGACGGGGAACTGCTGATTGGTGGGCGAGTCGTAATAGAGCGGCCAGCCCCTGGCCTCGAAGGCGGCGCGAAGGCGCAGGGCAAGCTCCACCTCGCGTCTGGCGGTGCGCTCGTAGAGCCCGTCGGTCATGAGCGTCAGGAACTGGACGCCCAGCAGCCGGCCCTTGGCGAGCATTCCGCCGCGCTGCTTTTCTATGTAGCGGAAGTCGCGGTCGAGCTCCGGGTTGAGAATCACCAGCGCCTCGCCGAAGAGCGCGCCGAGCTTGGTGCCGCCGATGTAGAAGGCGTCCGCAAGCCGGGCGAGGTCGGAAAGGCCGACGTCGCTGCTGACGAGGGCCGCGCCGAGGCGCGCGCCGTCGACGTAGAGGTAAAGCCCCTTCTCGCGGCAGACGGCGGCAAGGGCCTCGAGCTCGGCGAGGGAGTACACCGTGCCGTTCTCGGTGGGCTGGGAGACGTAGACGAGCTTCGGCTGGGCCTGATGCTCGTGCGTGGAGTCGGCCCAGTGCGCGTCGACGAGGGCGGCGACCTGCGCGGCGCCTATCTTCCCGTCGGCGCTCGGGAGGGTTATAACCTTGTGGCCCGAGCCCTCGACCGCGCCGGACTCGTGCACGGCGATGTGCCCGGTCTCGGCGGCTATTGCGGCCTGGTGCGGGCGGAGCGCGGCTGTTATGGCGATGAGGTTCGCCGGGGTTCCGCCCACGAGGAAGTGGACGGCGGCGGCGGGCGCGGCACACTTTTCGCGTATTTTCGCCGCGGCGGCGGCGCAGTATTCGTCCTCGCCGTAGCCGGGCGTCTGGACGAGGTTGGTGTCGCCCAGGGCCTTCATAATCTCGGGCAGCGCGCCCTCGAGATAGTCGCTCTCAAAACGTATCATTTACTCGGCCTCCACATTTATCTTCCCGTCCGCGGCAGAGAGGCGCACGGCCTTCACGGCCCCGCGTCGCTGATCCACAATGACGCCGGCGACGACGTCCTCTATCTCCTTCTGTATCGTCCGGCGCAGGTTGCGCGCGCCGTAGGTGAGGGAATAGCTCTTCTGCACGAGGTAGTCGAGCACGCTGTCGTCCCAGGCGAAGTCCATGCCCTTCTCGCGCATGAGCTCGCGCACCTCGCCGAGCATGAGCGCGGCGATGGAGCGGAAGTTCTCCTCCGTGAGCTTGTTGAAGCTGATTATCTCGTCCACGCGGTTGATAAACTCGGGCCTCAGGAACTCGCCGAGGGCCTTCATGGCGCGCTCGCGGTCCTTGTCCGTGGACGTGCCGACGAAGCCGAGCGAGCCGCTCTTCGTGTTGCTGCCGGCGTTGGTGGTCATGATTATGACCGTGTTCTCAAAGTTGACCGTCCGGCCCTGCGCGTCCGTGATGCGCCCGTCGTCGAGTATCTGCAAAAGGATGTTCATGACGTCGGGGTGGGCCTTTTCAATCTCGTCGAAGAGCACGACGCTGTACGGCCTGCGGCGTATCTTCTCGGTGAGCTGGCCGGCCTCGTCATAGCCGACGTAGCCGGGAGGCGAGCCGATGATACGCGAGACGGAGAACTTCTCCATGAACTCCGACATGTCGAGCCTTATGAGGCTTTCGGGCGAGTTGAACAAATCCTCCGCGAGGCGCTTCACAAGCTCGGTCTTGCCGACGCCGGTGCCGCCGACGAAGATGAAGCTCACCGGCTTGCGCTTGGCCTGAAGGCCCACGCGGGAGCGCTTTATGGCCGCGCAGACGGCGTCGATGGCCTCGTCCTGGCCCACGATGTGATCGCGCAGGCGGCCGCCGAGGCCGGCCAGGCGCTCATACTCGTCGGCGTTTATGGAGCTCGCGGGTATCTTCGTCCAGAGCTCTATGACGCGGGCGAGGTTTTCGCGCGTGAGCGCGGGCTTCTGCGCCTTGAGGCGGTTTATCTCGTCCGTGAGCTGCATGACCCTCGTGCGTATGACGGCCAGGCGCTCGTAGTGCTCGTTCTCCGTGTCGGCGTAGAGGATGTCGCGCTCGCGGTTGAGGTCGTCTATCTCCTTCTGCGCCTCGTCTATGCGCGCGAGGCTTTTGTCCTTGAGGTTTACGTCGCTGCAGGCCTCGTCTATGAGGTCTATGGCCTTGTCGGGGAGGTAGCGGTCGGTTATATACCGCTCGCTGAGCAAAACGGCCTCGCGGCACATCTCGGGCGGTATCCGCACCTGGTGGCACTCCTCATAGTAGTGGGCGATGCCCTCGAGTATCTTGACGGAGTCCTCGATGCCCGGCTCGGCCACGGTGACGGGCTGGAAGCGGCGCTCGAGCGCGGCGTCCTTTTCGATGTGCTTGCGGTACTCGGTGAAGGTGGTCGCGCCAATGACCTGTATCTCGCCGCGGCTGAGGGCGGGCTTGAGGATGTTGGCCGCGTTCATGCTGCCCTCGGCGTCGCCCGCGCCGACGATGTTGTGCACCTCGTCTATGACGAGGATGATGTTGCCGGTCTTGCGTATCTCCTCAATGAGCCCCTTCATGCGGCTTTCGAACTGGCCGCGGAACTGCGTGCCGGCCACGAGGGCGGTGAGGTCGAGGAGGTAGACCTCCTTGTCGCGCAGCTTATAGGGCACGTCGCCGTTCGCTATGCGCTGAGCCAGCCCCTCGGCTATCGCCGTCTTGCCGACGCCGGGCTCGCCTATGAGGCAGGGGTTGTTCTTCTGGCGGCGGTTCAATATCTGTATGACGCGCTCGAGCTCCTCGGCGCGGCCTATCATCGCGTCGAGCTTGCCCTCGCGAGCCCGCTGGGTCAGGTCTATGCAGTAGCTGTCGAGGAACTTGCGCTTGCCGTTCCTCGGCGGGGCGCTCTGAGGCGTGGGGCCGGACTGCTGGCTCGCGCCGGGCTGCTGCTGCGCGGGCAGGTCGCCGCTCTCGCGCTGGCCGCCCATGCCCATCTGTCCCATGAGCCGGTTCAGGAAGGGGAAGGTCGCGGTCTTGCCCTCGTCGTCCGAGTCGGAGTCAGTGTTCTCGATGTCCATGAGCCCGTCGGCATTGCTGAGAGCCTCCATCATCTCGTTGGTCAGACCCTCGAGCTCCTCGTCGCTCAGACCCATCTTGTTGAGCACGTCGTCCACCGGCTTTATATGCAGCTCACGGGCGCACTTCAGGCAGAGCCCCTCGTTTACGGGCTTGTCGCCGTCCATGCGGGTTATGAATATTACCGCCACGTTTTTTCCGCAGCGTGAGCAAAGGGTAGGTTG
>DVJK01000142.1 GCA_018716795.1 Candidatus Scatomorpha merdipullorum
TCGCCGAGCCCGACGCCCAGCCGCGCGCAGAGCCGCCGCAGGCCGCCGCCCTTGTCGGTGGAGTTGAAGTCAAACCAGGCTGCGCCGGAGACGGCGGTGCGGAAGCGTCCCCTCCAGCGCGCGTCGAGCGCGTCGCGGATGAACTCCGCGCCGGCGGGATTGTAGGCCGCGACCTTGACTATGGGCTCCGGCGTCTCCTCGGGTGAGGCGAGAACCGTGACGTTGTTGCCGACGATGTCGCGCATTATCGTGACTATCTCGGGGCCCTTGGGGCAGAGGTAGCTGCGGTCGGAGCCGGAAATCTGTATTTCGCAGCCGGGTACGGCGAGAATGTCGCGGCAGAGTTCCATGCAGAGCGCGCGGTCCATCTCCACCTTGTCCAGCACCGGGCCGGGGTTCCCGGGGCCGAAGATAACCGCGCCGTTTTCGCAGATATAGTACAGCTCGTCCGCGACGGGCGCGAAGAGCTTCCGCAGACTGGTGTACTGCCGCCCGCTCGTGGGGCAGAAGGCGATGCCCAGCCCGGCGAGCCGCCGTATCTCGTCAAATATGCCCGGGTGTATTTCCGTCTCGCTGCCGTGGAGCAGCGTGCCGTCTATGTCGCAGGCCACAAGGCGTATCATGTGCGTGCCTCCTTGTCGGGGCGGCAAAGCCGCCCGCTTGGGATTTCGGACAATTATAGCACATCCCCGGGAGCTTTGCACCGTTTTTCGCCGGGCGCTCAGGGCGTGTAGTACATGTCCACGGCGCTTATCTGCCCGCCGGAGACGGTGACCGTGACCTCGGCGCTGGGATAGTCGACGTCGCCGCCCTGAAAGCTCACGGAGAAGAGCTCCTCAATGCGCGTCACCTCGCGGAAGACGCCGAAGGCCAAGGGCGAGCAGTTGTCGTAAATGGCGGCGGAGTCCGGCACGAAGACGCGCCCGGCGGAGACCACCTCCAGCTCGGCCGCGTCGGAGGGGCCGTAGCTCCGCCAGGCCTCCTCGCCGAAGGGCCGGCAGAAGCTGCCGTCGCGGTAGTATATCCACTCGGCCTCGCCGGTCATCTCATAGCTGTACTCCCCGCCGTATTCCGCGAGGCGCGCCTCGACCTCGGCGTCGCTGTACCGCGCGAAGTCTGTGAGTTCGGCGCGGACATAGCAGCCGCCCTCGACGCGCTCCAGCCCGTCGGGGTAGAGCGTGAGCAGGTATTCGCCGTCGCTCTCGATGCCCTCGAGCATGGCGTCGCCCGCCTGGGCGGAGGGCGTGGGCTCGGGCTCCGTGGGCTCCGGGCTCGGCTCCTGTGTGGGCTCCGGCGCGCGGCTGCCCTCGTAGGGCGCGAAATCCAGCGAGCCGTCCGCGCGCAGCGTCACTGCATAGTCGCCCCACTCGCCGAGGTCGGGGTACCAGCTCGAGGCGGAGCCCATGGCCTCATAATAGCTGAGGGCGAGGCCCGCCGGGGCGTTGTCTCCGCTGTTGCAGTAAAAGACACTCTCGCCGCTTTCAAGCAGCTCAGTCCGCTCGACAAAGGGCAGGCCGGAGAGATATTCCGCCGCGGCCTCGTACCCGCCCTCGGGCAGCCCGGCGCTCAGAGGGCCGTTTATGTCCGCGCCGTTTTCAAGCCTTGCGAGGGCGAGGCCCTCGACGCGCGCTTCGTACATGGCCTCCGTCGCGTCGACGCCGTCCACGACGCAGGCGGGGCGCGGCGCGTCCTGACCCTGCTCGCTGCTCGCCGCCTCGGTGAAGCTCACGCCGTCGTAGAGCGAGTACATTTCAAGCGAGTGGCCGACCGAGCCGTAGTATTTCTCTATGACCAGCCTGCCCTCGCTTTCGGAGTAATAGACCTCCATGCCTCCGGCGGCGCTGAGGTCGAAGACGATGTCCGGCTCCGGCGCGGAGCCGCCTGGGATGAACATCCAGCTCGTGCGCATCCCGTCCTTCCTGAGGACCAGGTCCTCCGCACCGTCGCCGTTGAAGTCGAGCCTGAAGAGCTCGCCGCTCTCGCCGTTGGCGTAGAGCCGCGCGAGGATAAGCGCCTCGGCCTCGAAGGCCGCGGCGGCCTCGCCGTCCGGCGCGGGCGCGGCTTCGGCGCCCGGCGAGCTGACGGGCCCCTCCGCGCCCCGGGTTCCGCAGCCCGCAAGCAGCAGGGCAAGTATGAGAGTGAACGCCGCAATCCTTTTCACAACGCAGCCTCCTTCGCCGCCGCCCGGCGGCCGGATATGTAAAAATATTCTACAACACCTCCGCCCCCCTTGTCAATCAAAGCGCCGGAAAACGGGGGGGGAGATTGCCCGCGCCGGGCGCTTTGCGGCCGCCCGCGTGAGAACGGACGGCAGCCGGCGCCGGTGATATTGCAGTCCGTCGACCACTTAGTCGGTGATTGCTGCCAATTTGTGTCCCGGGCTTGCGCGTTGTGTTGCGGTGTAGTATTCTATATTGTAAACTATCGGCCGAAACGCCCGTTTGGAGGCGCCGCTATGACAATAGACAAGAATCTCTCCGGAAGCACCCTCACCATCTCCCTCACGGGCCGTCTGGACACGGCGACCGCGCCGCAGCTCGAGGGCGAGCTCAAGCGCTCCGTGGCCGGGGTGACGGAGCTTTGCTTCGACTTTGCCGGGCTCGAGTACATATCCTCCGCCGGCCTGCGCGTGCTGCTGAGCGCGCAGAAGGTCATGAACCGCCAGGGCAGCATGGTGATACGGAACGTGAACGAGGTGGTCTCGGAGGTCTTCGAGGTCACCGGCTTTGCGGATATCCTGACCATTGAGTGAGCGCCGCGCCGGCGAGCTGAGGCGGAACGACTTCTTCCTCAGCCGCGTCTACGGCAAATACCTCGCCGCGAGCGTGCTGAGCATGCTGGCGACGAGCGTCTCCGGCCTGATAGACACCGTGCTCTCCGGGCAGTTCCTCGGCGAGGACGGCCTCGCGGCCATGTCGCTCGCGGGCAGCGTGGGCCTCGTCTACTTCACCGTGGGCGCGGTCATAGGCATGGGCGGCTCCATTGTCGGGAACCTCGCCATAGGCCGCGCGGACTATAAGCGCTATCGCGAGCTCTTCACGCTCACCACGCTGGCCATGGCCGCGGCGTCGCTCGTCATGACGGCGCTCGGCCTCGCCTTCCTCGACGAGCTCGTCGCCGCGCTCGGCGGCGAGGGCAGGGTCGGGGAATACACGCGCGACTATCTCTACTGGTACATCCTGGGCGGGGCCTGCACGCTCTTTATCTACGTGCCGATAAATTTCTGCAAGATGGACGGCCTGCCGCGCGCGGCGAGCTTCCTCTTCATCCTCTCCAGCGGCCTCAACGTGGCCTTCACCTGGCTCTTTATGAGCCCGGCCTGCGGCCTCGGCATTGCCGGCGCGGCCGCCGGCACGCAGCTGAGCATGGGCATCTCCGTGGCCGTGGGCGTGTATATCCTTGCAAAGCGCGCCAAAAACACCCGCTTTATCTCCCTGCGCGGGGTGAGAATATGGCGCTCGCTCGGCGAAATCCTGCTCAGCGGCAGCCCCAACGGCTGCAACAACCTCTTCAACGCGCTCAAGCTGATGCTCATAAACAGCCTCATACTCGGCCTCGGGCAGCAGGCGTACCTCGCGAGCTTCTCGCTCATAAAAAGCGTGAGCGACCTCGTCACCGGCGTCGTCAACGGCGTCGCCGGCGCGCTCATGCCCATTGTCGGCGTCTACTTCGGCGAGCGCGACTGGGGCAGCATACACGGCGTCTGCCGCCGGGCGGCGCGGACGGGCGGAATCATAACCGCGGCCTTCGCCCTCGGCGCGGCGCTCCTGTCCGGCGCGCTCTGCGCCCTCTTCAACATCACGGAGCCCGCGGCGGCCGAGGCGGCGCGGCGCGGCCTCGCCTGCCTCGCGGCGAGCTTCGTCTTCGGCTTCGCGAACCTCATGTGCGTCGGCTATTTCAACACCGTGCGCCGGCCCGTGCTTTCGAACCTCATCCTCGGCCTCCGGACGCTTGTCTGCCTGGCGCCCTGCGCCCTGCTTTTGAGCCGCGCGCTCGGGATTGACGGGGTGTGGCTCGCCCTCGTCGCGGCGGACGCGCTGACTTCGCTCGTCCTGCTTGCGGCGGTCTGCGCGATAAGGCGCGGAA
>DVJK01000143.1 GCA_018716795.1 Candidatus Scatomorpha merdipullorum
GAGTTGAGGACGATGAGTATGGCGCTGTCCGTGCTGAGAATCAGGAAGGTCGGCAGGCCGAAGGCCAGAATCTGCCTTATGAGGCGCGCGTCGGGGCGCGAGGGCCTCAGCCGGACGTGGGCGGATTTCCGAAGCAGGCAGCATATGACCAGCGCGCAGGAGGCCGCCTGCGATATGACCGTGGCTATCGCCGCCCCGGCCACGTCGAGGCCGAAGACGAAGATGAACAGCGGGTCGAGCGCGATGTTCAAAACCGCGCCCAGCATGACCGTCAGCATGCCCAGGCCGGAGAAGCCCTGGGCAATCAGATAGCTGTTCAGCCCCGTCGCGAGCAGGGCGAAGACGGTGCCCGAGGTGTATATGGTGAGGTAGGTGTCCGCATAGCCGAAGGTCTCCGCGCTCGCGCCGAAGGCGAAAAGGAGCCTGTCCTTGAGCGCGAGGAACAGCGCCGTCAGCGCCGCGGCGAGGACGAGGAGCATGAAAAAGCCGTTGGATACGACCCTCTGCGCCTCGTCGCGGCGGCCCTCGCCCAGGCGCATGGCCAGTATCGGCGCGCCGCCCAGGCCCACGAGCGAGGCGAAGGAGCTCAAGAGCGTCACAATCGGCCCGCAGACGCCGACGCCCGCCAGCGCCAGGGAGCCTATATCCTCGATATTGCCTATGTATATCCTGTCCACGATGCTGTACAGCACGCTCACGAGCTGCGCGAGCATGGTCGGTATCGCCAGGCGGCAGACCAGCGGGAAGAGCCGGTCGCGGCCCAAGTCGTTTGTGCGGCGCATAGTATCCCTCCAACTCGCGCATTATACTCCGCTTTGCCCCGCAGGTAAAGCGGAATTTTTGCGCGGAGGTTTACAACTCGGCCAATGTGTCACTTTACTATTATAATTGAGGTGATATAATGCGGATAGACAAGAAATTAACCCATGAAATATCTGAAGGAGGAACCAGCAATGTCCAACCGCATCATGCTCAACCAGTGCTCTTATCACGGCGCCGGCGCCGTGGCCGAAATCCCGGGCGAGGTCAAGGCCCGCGGCTTCAAGAAGGCCCTCGTGGTCTGCGGCCCGAGCATCCTCAAGCACGGAGTGGTCGCCAACGTCACCGACAAGCTCGACGCCGAGGGCCTGGCCTACGAGATTTTCTCCGACATCAAGGCCAACCCGACGATTGAGAACGTCCAGGCCGGCGTCGAGGCCTTCAAGGCCGCGGGCGCGGACTACATCATCGCCATCGGCGGCGGCAGCCCGATGGACACCGCCAAGGCCATCGGCATCATCGTCACCAACCCCGAGTTCGCCGACGTGCGCTCCCTCGAGGGCGTCGCGCCCACCAAGAACCCCTGCGCGCCGATAATCGCCGTGCCCACCACCGCCGGCACCGCCGCCGAGGTTACTATCAACTACGTCATCACCGACGTTGAGAAGCGCCGCAAGTTCGTCTGCGTCGACGCGCACGACATGCCCATCTGCGCCGTCGTCGACCCCGAGATGATGAGCTCCATGCCGAAGGGCCTCACCGCCAGCACCGGTATGGACGCGCTCACCCACGCCATTGAGGGCTACACCACCCTCGCCGCCTGGGAGATGACCGACATGTTCCACCTCAAGGCGATAGAGCTCATCTCCAAGAACCTCCGCGCCGCCGTCGCGGGCGATCCCGCCGGCCGCGAGGGCATGGCCCTCGGCCAGTACATCGCCGGCATGGGCTTTTCGAACGTCGGCCTCGGCATCGCGCACAGCATGGCGCACACCCTCGGCGCGGTGTACGACACCCCGCACGGCGTCGCCTGCGCGATGATGCTGCCCATAGTCATGGAGTATAACGCCGAGTGCACCGGCGAGCGCTACCGCGAGATAGCCCGCGCCATGGGCGTCGAGGGCGTCGACTCCATGAGCCAGGCCGAGTACCGCGCCGCCGCCATCGAGGCCGTCCGCAAGCTCGGCGAGGACGTCGGCATCCCCTCGAAGCTCGAGGCCCTCAGGGAGGAGGACCTGCCCTTCCTCGCCCAGAGCGCCTACGACGACGCCTGCCGTCCCGGCAACCCGAAGGACACCAGCGTCGAAGACCTGACCGCGCTGTTCCGCAAGCTGATGTAAGAAGACGAACGCTCATCCCCCTCGCGAGAAGTTCGCGAGGGGGATTTTTTCGCTTTGTATTAACAGTTTCAAAACTTTCTTTTTACTTGTTGCACTCCGGCGGGAAAAATGGTAAGCTGTATATATAGGAACAGCGGCGCTGCCGCAATTTTGAATAAGGAGCGTGATTCATATGGTCAAAGTTATCGCAGGCCTGAAGGGATCCGGTAAAACCAAGCAGCTCGTCGAGCTCGTGAGCGCGGCGGTGCGGGAGGAGCACGGCGACGTCATCTGCATAGAGAAGGACAGGAACCTCACGTTCGACATACCCTATCAGGCCCGCCTGATATACGCCAGCGACTATCAGATTGGCACCTTTGAGTTCATGAAGGGCTTCATATCCGGCCTGCGCGCCGGGAACTATGATATCTCCCACATATTTATCGACAACTTCCATAAGCTTTTCAACTCCAACGCCGAGGACAAGGTCATCGAATTCCTCAACTGGATTGCCGCCTTTTCGGACAGCGAAGAGATTAAGTTCACCATTACCATGACCGCCGACCCGAACACTCTCAGCGAGGAGATTAAAAAATATACCGTTTGACATATATGAAATCTAAAAGCGCCCCGGACGAAAGTCCGGGGCGCTTTGCGCTTTTTATATCACCCTGACGCGCAGGACGTCGGGATCCTTGAGTATCTGGCCGGTTATATCGCCGTTGACCTTCTCGGCGAGGTCGATAATGGTGTAGGCATACTCGCCGCGGGGCTTGTTTATCATGTGCTCGATGTTGATGTTCCTCGCGCTTATGAGGTCGAGGATGGAGTTAATCTTGTTCGGCACGTTGCGGTGTATGACGCAGAGGCGGCAGACGCCCATGCGGTCGAGGCTGGCGTTGGGGAGGTTGACGGAGTTCTTGATATTGCCGTTTTTGAGGTAATCGTAGACCTCCTGCGCGGCCATGATGGCGCACTTCTCCTCGCTCTCGGGCGTGCAGGCGCCCAGATGCGGCAGCGTGATGCAGTTCTTGACGCCTATCAGCTTCGCGTTGGGGAAGTCCGTGACGTACTTGCCGACTCGCCCGCTCTCCAGCGCGGCTATCATCGCGTCGTCGTCGACAACCTCGGCGCGGCTCTCGTTCATGATGCGCACGCCGGGCCGCATGGAGGCGATGGCCTCCGCGTCTATCATGTGGTGCGTGCTCTCGTTATAGGGCACGTTGAGGCTTATATAGTCGCTCGTGCGGAAGAGCTCGTCCACGTAGTCGACGTGTATGACGTCGCGGCTGAGCCTCCAGGCGCTCTCGATGCTGATGTAGGGATCGAAGCCGCGGACGGTCATGCCGAACTCGAGCGCCAGGTTGGCGACCAGGGAGCCTATCGCGCCCAGGCCAATGACGCCCAGGCTCTTGCCGCAGAGCTCGGGGCCGGAGAAGCTGCTCTTGCCCTTCTCGACCAGCGCGGGCACCTCGTCGCCCTTGTCGGCGATGGACTTGACCCAGTCTATCGCGCCGAGCATGTCGCGGCTTGCGAGGAGCATGTCGAAGATTATCATCTCCTTGGTCGCGTCGGCGTTCGCGCCCGGCGCGTTGAAGACGACGATGCCCTTCTCGGCGCAGTCCTCAATCGGGATGTTGTTGACGCCGGCGCCTGCGCGGCCGATGCACAGCAGCTCCGGCCAGAACTCGGTGTGGTGCAGGTCGGCGGAGCGTATGAGCAGCGCCTCGGGCTTCTCCGCCTGCTGGCTCACCTCGCAGCCGTGCTTTTCGAGGATTTGGGTGCCGAGAGGGGAGATGGCGTTCATTGTGCGTATCTTAAACATGGTGCTTCACCTCAAAGTCCTTCATGTATTCGGCCAGGGCCTTCGCGCCCTCGACGGGCATCGCGTTGTAGAGCGAAGCCCTCATGCCGCCGGTGAGGCGGTGGCCCTTGACGTTCAGCAGCCCGCGCTCGGCCGCGCCCTTGCAGAACTCGGCGTCGAGCTCGTCGCTTCCGGTCCGGAAGGTGACGTTCATCATGCTGCGGGAGCCGCGCTCGGCATGGGCCTTGTAGAGCCGGGAGTTGTCCAGCACGTCGTAGACTATCGAGCTGCGCTCGCGGCGGAGCTGGTCCATGGCCTCGAGGCCGCCCTGTTCCTCAATCCATTTGAGCACGAGGCCGAGGATGTATATGCACCAGCAGGGCGGCGTGTTGAGCATGGAGCCCTTTTCAATGAGCTTGGCGTAGGACAGAATCTGCGGGGTATACCGCGACTCGCGCCCGGCGTAGCGCCGGTCGACGATGACGACGGTCAGGCCGGCAGGGGCGATGTTCTTCTGCGCGCCCGCATAGATGAGGGCGTAGCGGCCGACCTTGACGGGATGGCTCATAATCTCGCTGGACATATCGCAGACCAGCGGCACGTCGGCCTCGGGCACATAGTCCCAGGCGGTGCCGTAGATGGTGTTGTTGGCGCAGTAGTGCAGGTAAGAGCTGCGGGAGTAGACGTCGAGCTCCTCCTGCGCGGGGATGTGGGAATAGTTATTCGCCTTGCCGTCATAGGCGGTGTACACCGTCGCGAACTTGGCGGCCTCCCTGGCGGCAATCCCGGAGAAATTGCCCGTCACGGCATAGCTGGCGCTGCGCCCGTCGGCGGCGAGGTTGAGCGGCACAGCCGCGAACTGCGCGGTGGCCCCGCCCTGCATGAAAAGCACCTCGTGCGTCGCGGGGATGACAAGCAGCCTGCGCATGCGCTCTCCGGCGTCGGCGATTATCTCGGCGAACTGACTTCCGCGGTGGCTCATCTCCATCACGCTCATGCCGCAGCCGTGCCAGTTGAGCAGCTCGGCCTGCGCCTCCTTCAGCACGGACTCCGGCAGCACGGCCGGGCCGGCGGCAAAGTTATAAGCCCTTTCCACCATAAAAAGCAGCTCCTTCCAGTCAATCAAGTGAATAATCTGCGCGGCGGGGCAGGCCCGCCATACAGATAATTATATTCTTTTCGACCTGAGTAGTCAAATCACAGCTCCGACAAGCATTTGCCCCTCAACCGCCGTTATTTTAACGTTTTTGACAAGCCCGCGCAGGCCCTCGCCCTCCACGCTCACGGGCATGTAGTTCGGCGCGTGGCCGAAGCAGCGCGGGGCCTTTTCGCTTTCAAACAGCACGCTCTGCACGCTGCCGACGCAGTTCTCCAGGTATTCGCGCTGCATTTCGAGCGCGGCCTCGTGCGCGGCGCGCGCCCGCTCGTTCTTGACGGCGTGCGTGAGCTGGCCGGGCAGGGCGTCCGCCTTCGTGCCGGGGCGGCGCGAGTATGGGAAGACGTGCATCTGAGCGAAGGCGCACTTCCGGATGAAGGCGAGGGTTTCGTCAAACTCGGCCTCGCTCTCGCCCGGGAAGCCGGTGATGAGGTCGGTCGTGAGCGCGCAGCCCGGGAAATACCGCCTCAGCCGCTCGCAGACGGCGCAAAACTCCGCCGTGTCGTACTTGCGGTTCATGCGCTTCAAAACCCCGTCGGAGCCCGACTGCATGGAGAGGTGGAAGTGCGGGCAGAGGCCCGGCAGCTCCGCAAGCCGGGCGCAGAAGTCCTCGGTGACGGCCGTGGGCTCTATGGAGCCTAGGCGTATGCGCACGCCCGGCACGGCCCCGGCGACGGCGCAGACGCAGTCGGCGAGGCCCGGCCTACCCGGGAGGTCGAAGCCCCAGGACGCAATCTCTATGCCCGTGAGCACCAGCTCCTTATAGCCCTCGGCGGCCAGGCCCGCGGCGAGGGAGGCGGCGCGCTCCGCCTCCAGCGAGCGCACGCGCCCGCGCGAGTAGGGGATGATGCAGTAGGAGCAGAAGTTCGCGCAGCCGTCCTCAATCTTGAGCCAGGCCCGGGCGTGCCCCTCGTAGGCCCCGGCGGGCAGGTCCTCTATGACGCGGCGGCGGAAGGGCTCGTCCACGCCGAGGACGGGGCGGCGGCTTTCGAGCGCGTCCGCGACCGCGTCCACGAAGCCGCGCCTGTCGGCGCTGCCCCAGACCACCTCCGCGAGGCCCTGCGCCGCCTCGGCGTCCGTCTGCGACCAGCAGCCGCAGACGCAGCGCAGCGCGCCGGGATTCTCCTCCGAGAGCCGCCGGAGGGCCTGGCGGGATTTGCGCCCGCTCTCCGCCGTGACGGCGCAGCTGTTGACAATGACGGCGTCCGCCCTCTCGCCCGGGGCGGCGGGGCTGAGCCCGCGTTCGGCGAAAAGCGTCTCCATGGCCTGCGTCTCGTACTGGTTGACCTTGCAGCCGAGGGTGTATATAATGTATTTCATAGGTATTACCTCACATGAAGGGATGATTTGCAATGGAGATATATCTCGACAACAGCGCGACCACGCGCGTCTGCCCCGAGGCCGCCGAGGCGGCGATGAACGCGATGCTCACGGACTACGGCAACCCCAGCTCCACCCACGCGAAGGGCCGGGCCGCGCTCAAGCTCGTCATGAACGCGCGAAAGCAGCTGGCAAAGGCGCTCGGCTGCGAGGCCTTTGAGCTGGCCTTCACCTCCTGCGGCTCGGAGAGCGACAACTGGGCCCTCTGGTCCGGCGCGGACGCCGTCTCGCGCCGCGGCGGGCACGTCATAAGCTCGACGGTGGAGCACGACGCCGTGCGCAAGGCCCTCGACGAGCTGGAGCGCCGCGGCTATGAGGTCACGCGCCTCACGCCGGGCGGCTCCGGCGCGGTGACGCCCGAGCAGGTGGCCGGGGCCGTGCAGCCGGACACGATACTCTGCTCGCTCATGCTGGTGAACAACGAGACCGGCGCTGTGACGGACATAAAGGCCGTGTCCAAAATTGTCAAGGCCGCGAATCCGAAGGCCCTCGTCCACACTGACGCGGTGCAGGGCTTTTTGAAGGTACCCTTTTCCGCCAAAACCCTCGGCGCGGATTTGATAAGCGTCTCCGGGCACAAGATACACGCGCCCAAGGGCATAGGCGCGCTGTACATCCGCTCCGGCGTGCGGCTGCGCCCGCTCATAGTCGGCGGCGCGCAGGAGGACGGCCGGCGCGCCGGCACGGAGAACGTGCCCTATATCTGCGCCTTCGGCGAGGCCGCGAGGATAGGCTTCGCGAGGGCCGCGGAGTATCAGGAGCACATGCGCTCGCTCCGCGAGCACGCCATAGACCGGCTCAGGGCCGAGAACCCCGGCCTCGTCGTGATAGGCGGCGGCGCGCCGCACATCCTCTCGGTGAGCCTCCCGGGCTATAAAAGCGAGGTGCTTATGAACTTCCTCGAGGCGAGGGAGATCTACGTCTCGCGCTCCTCGGCCTGCAAGCGCGGCGCGCGCAGCCACGTACTCGAGGCCATGGGCCTCGCGCCCGAGGTCATAGACGGCGCGATACGCGTGGGCCTCTCGCGCTATACGACGCGCGAGGAGATGGACGAATTCTGCTCCGCACTGCGCGCGGCGCGCGAAACCCTCGCGCACAGCTGATATTTTATACTCTCCGGCCCGCCGCGTCAACCGGGCGCGCAAAACGCCGCCGAAACGCGCCGCGGAAACTTACGTAAACAAAGCTTCGACGCTTTTCGACGGGATTTGCATGTAATTTGTGTTGGAAACTCTGTTGGAAATGTGCGAAACCGCGCCGTATCAGCCGCTTTTGGCTTAACACATTCTTCACATTATACGCTTTTGCCGGGCTCGTGGGCATAACTGGCGTAACCTCGCGGCGGGCATATCCGCGCCCGGCGGGGAATAGGATAGGCAAAAAGCGTGGAGGGATGGTATGAAAAAGCTTGCGGCCCTGGCGCTGGTGACGGCGCTTCTGGCCTCCCCGGCCCTGGCGGCGGAGGGGGCGGAGCCGGAGGTCTCGGCCCCGGCGGCGGTGCTTATGGAGAAGCGGACGGGCACGGTGCTCTTCGCCTCGGGCGAGGACGAGAGGCGGGCCCCGGCCTCCGTGACGAAGGTCATGACCCTGCTCCTGGCCGCGGAGGCCGTGGAGCGCGGCGATATCGCGCTAGAGGACGCCGTCACGGCCTCCCAGCGGGCCCAGAGCATGGGCGGAAGCCAGATCTGGCTTGAGGCGGGCGAGGAGATGAGCGTGTCCGAGCTCATAAAGTGCGTGGCCGTCGTCTCGGCCAACGACTGCGCCGTCGCCCTCGCGGAGCATATCGCGGGCAGCGAGGCGGCCTTCGTCGAGCGGATGAACGCGCGCGCCGCCGAGCTGGGCCTTCAGAATACGCACTTTACGAACTGCACCGGCCTCTTCGACGACGCGGAGCACTACACAAGCGCCCTCGACCTCGCCGTCATGAGCCGCGAGCTGCTGGGCCGCGAGTGGATAAAGGACTACACGACCATCTGGACGGACAGCGTGCGCGGCGGCGAGTTCGGCCTTGCGAACACGAATAAGCTTTTGCGCTCGCTCCCCGGCTGCACCGGCCTCAAGACAGGCTGGACGACCGCGGCGGGCTACTGCGTCGCGGCGAGCGCCGAGCGGGAGGGCACGGAGTATATCGCCGTCATCATGGGCGCGGAGAGCTCCGAGAGCCGCAACGCCGACGCCGCGGCGCTCATAGAATACGGCTTCGCGAACTACACGCTCGGCCCCGCGCTGGACAGCGCCCTCCCGCCGGTGCCCGTCGAGGGAGGGGAGGCGAGCTCGGTCCAGCCCGGCCTCTCGGGCGAGGACGGCATCCTCCTGCCCAAGAGCTCCGCCCAAAGCCTCGAGCGGCACGTAAGCCTGCCCGAAAGCGTCTCCGCGCCGGTCGAGGAGGGGCAGCGGCTCGGCACGCTGACGCTCAGCGCCCGGGGAGAGATACTCCGCGAAATTCCGCTGACCGCCCGGTCGTCAGTGCCGCGGCTGACCTCGTTCGGCGTCCTGGCCCGGCTCTTCCGCACGCTCTGCGCCATATCTCCGTAGGCCGCGGCGGGCCTCGGGGCAGATTTTCTGCTTGTAATTTCGGGAAATTGTAGTATAATCTCGCTAGGTACGTTTTTAGCGGCCGCGGCTTCGCGCGGCGGGCGCTAAGCAAAGAAATCTCAATAGTAAGGACTGAGGAACATGATAAGAATCGACCTCACCGGCTGCTCACAGTTCTTTGACGCATCCGGCCCGGACTACGCCGCCGCCGCCGCGGCCCACAGGGTGCTCACCGAAAAGACCGGACAGGGCGCGGATTTCACCGGCTGGCTGGAGCTGCCCCGCCTCATCAAGCGCACCGAGCTCAAGAGCATCGTCGCCGCCGCGAACAAGATACGCTCGCGCTCCAAGGCGCTGGTGGTGGTCGGCATCGGAGGCAGCTATCTGGGCGCGCGCGGCGCGATTGAGCTGCTGCGCCCCATCCAGGCCCCCGACTCCCCGCGCGTCTTCTTCGCCGGCAACGGCCTCTCCGGCGACTATCTGAACGGCATCATCGCCCAGATAGGCGACGAGGATTTCGACGTCAACGTCATAAGCAAGTCCGGCACCACGCTCGAGCCCGCGCTGTCCTTCCGCGTCTTCCGCGAGCTGCTTGAGAAGAAGTACGGCTCCAACGCCAAGAAGCACATCTTTGCCACGACCGACGCCAACCGCGGCGTGCTGCACGACATGGCCGTCGCTGAGGGCTGGGAGCGCTTCATAGTGCCCGACGACGTCGGCGGCAGGTACAGCGTCCTTTCCGCCGTGGGTCTCCTGCCCATGGCCGTCGCCGGCATCGACGTCGCCGCCGTGATAGACCACGCGATAGAGTATATGCAGGCGCTCGACCTGCGCAGCCCGGAGAATCCCGCCTGGCGCTACGCCGCCGCGCGGCAGCATCTGTACTCCCACGGCTACGGCATCGAGCTGCTCGCCTGCTATGAGCCGAGCTTCCGTTTCATGGCCGAGTGGTGGAAGCAGCTCTACGGCGAGAGCGAGGGCAAGAACGGCATAGGCATCTTCCCCGCCAGCCTTGAGTACACCGCGGACCTGCACTCCATGGGCCAGTACGTCCAGGACGGCCCGCGCACCATGTTCGAGACCGTCGTCGCCTTCGACAAGCCGCTCACGCAGTTCGCCGTGCCCTTCCGCATGGGCGACGCGGACAAGCTCAACTACCTCGCCGGGCGCGACTTCGCCGACGTCTGCGACACCGCGCGCGAGGCGGTCAAGGCCGCGCACATCTCCGGCGGCGTGCCCAACATCACCCTCTTCGCGCCCAGCCGCGACGAGGCCGGCTTCGCCGAGCTCGTCTGCTTCTTCGAGCTCGCCTGCGGCATAAGCGGCTACATGTCCGGCGTCAACCCCTTCAACCAGCCCGGCGTCGAGGCGTATAAGAAGAATATGTTCAAGATGCTCGGAAAGCCGGCAGACTAAGCCGGATTGAAGCGCCAGAGTATATTTCAGCGCATAAAAAGGACCGGAATTCAGCACGAATTCCGGTCCTTTTGCCGCGTTGCCGACACCTCTGTCCCGCACCCACCCCTCGGCTCCCC
>DVJK01000144.1 GCA_018716795.1 Candidatus Scatomorpha merdipullorum
AAGCAGATACGCATGCTGCTTATAAACGCCCTCGCCGCGCTCGCCGGCTTCATCGAGAAAAACGCAGACACGCCCGTCCTCGCCTACACGCACTATCAGGCGGCGCAGCCCACGACCGTCGGCAAGCGCGCGGCCATGTGGGCGCAGGACCTCTGCTTCGACCTCGAGCGGCTGGACTTCGAGCTCGAGCGCATACCCTTCTACGGCTGCAAGGGCGCGACCGGCACGGGAGCGAGCTTCCTCGCCCTCTTCGGCGGCGACGCCGGCAAGGCCAGGGCCCTTGAGGAAAACATCGCCCATGACATGGGCTTCGAGACAGTGCTGCCCATATGCGGCCAGACCTACACGCGCAAGCTCGACTACTTCTTCCTCTCCGTCCTGAGCGGCATCGCGCAGAGCGCGAGTAAAATGGCCACCGACCTGCGCCTCATGGCCCACGAGAAGGAGTTTGACGAGCCCTTCACGAGCTCGCAGGTCGGCTCGAGCGCCATGGCATACAAGCGCAACCCCATGCGCAGCGAGCGGATATGCTCCCTCGCGCGCTACGTCCTCGCCGACGCCATGAACCCGGCGATAACGGCCTCCACCCAGTGGCTGGAGCGCACGCTGGACGACAGCGCGAACCGCCGGATTTCCATACCTGAGGCCTTCCTCGCCGTGGACGCCATACTGAACCTCGTTATCAACATCATCTCCGGCTGCACGGTCTATCCGGCCATCATGGAGCGGCATCTCCGCGAGGAGCTGCCCTTCCTCGCCACGGAGAACATCCTCATGCGCGCCGTGGAGCTCGGCGGCGACCGGCAGGAGCTGCACGAGGTCATACGCGAGTACTCGGTCGAGACCGCCCGCCGCATGAAGGAGACGGGCTGCTCCAACGACCTGGAGGAAAAGCTGCTCGCCGATCCGCGCTTCAAGCTCGACGGGGAGACGCTTTCGGACATACTGGACATAAGGAAGTTCATCGGCCTCGCTCCGGCGCAGGCGAGGGACTTCGCCGCGCGGCTTCGCGCGCTCCTCGCGGAAAACGCCGCGGAGCTCGCCGCCGAAGGAAAGGGTGAGATAAAATGCTGACAGCCATTGTGGGCGTAAACTGGGGCGACGAGGGCAAGGGCCGCATGGTCGACCTCCTGAGCGAGGACTACGACGTCGTCTGCCGCTATCAGGGCGGCAACAACGCCGGGCACACCGTCGTCAACAATCGCGGGAAGTTCATTTTGAACCTCCTGCCGAGCGGCATACTGCGCGAGGGCGTCGTGAACGTCATGGGCCCCGGCATGGTCATTGACATAGAGCACCTGAACCTCGAGCTGCGGCAGCTGGCCGTCCTGGGCGCCGGGCCCGGGAAGGACGGGCTCGTCATCTCCGACCGCGCGACTATATGCATGCCCTATGACAAGCTTCAGGACGGCCTTGAGGAAGACCGCCTCGCGGACAGGAAATTCGGCTCCACCCGCCGCGGCATAGCGCCCGTATACGCGGACAAGTATATGAAAAAGGCCCTGCGCATGGGCGACCTGCTGCACCCCGAGGGCCTGAAGGAGCGGCTGCGCGACATAGTCGAGTGGAAGAACCTCACGCTCCGCTCCTACGGCGCGGAGGCCGACTCCGGCGAAATGTACGACTGGCTCATGAAGCACGGCGAGGCCCTGCTCCCGCGCATAAAGGACACGACGGAGTATCTGCACGACGCCATTGAAAAGCGCGGCGCGAACGTCATGTTCGAGGCCCAGCTTGGCGCGCTGCGCGACATCGACTTCGGCATCTACCCCTACACCAGCTCCTCCACCACCCTCGCGGCCTACGCGCCGATAGGCGCGGGCGTGCCCGCCCACAGGCTCGACTGCGTCGTCGGCATAATGAAGGCGTACTCGAGCTGTGTCGGCGAGGGGCCCTTCACCTGCGAGTTCTTCGGCGAGGAGGCGGAAAGGCTCCGCGCCCTCGGCGGCGAGTACGGCGCGGCCACGGGCAGGCCCCGGCGCGTCGGCGGCTTCGACGTCGTCGCGAGCCGCTACGGCGTGCGCGTCCAGGGCGCGACGGAGCTCGCGCTCACGAAGCTCGACGTCCTCTCCGGCTACGGCGACATACCCGTCTGCACGCACTACGAGGTGGACGGGAAGATAACGGACAGCTTCCCCTCGGGCGGCGCGCTCGAGCGGGCGAAGCCCGTGTACGAGTATCTGCCCGGCTTTGAGGGCGACATCTCCGGCTGCCGCGAGTTTTCTGAGCTGCCGGAGGCCGCGCGCGACTATGTGAAGTTCTGCGAGGACGCCGTCGGCTGCCGCATAAAATACGTCTCCGTCGGCGCGGGCAGGGAACAGATAATCGTCCGCTGACAGATTGGACCTGATTTCTATGAGATTATTTCTGGCAATACTGCTGTGCAAGCTCTCCCGCGCGCTGCTGCGCCTGCTCGGGCGCGGCGGCACCGCGCTGCCGGGCTCCCTGGCCCTCAGGCTCTGCCCGGACGTCGTCGCGCGCCTCGCCCGCCGTCTGGAGGTCGTGATGGTCACCGGTACGAACGGCAAGACCACCACCTGCCGCATGATAGAGCGGATGCTGCTCGACGCGAAGCTCGACTGCATGGCCAACCGCTCCGGCTCCAACCTCGAGCGGGGCATAGCCGCCGACCTCTGCGCCAACGCCTCCCTGACCGGCCGGCCGAGGAAGCGCCGCGCGGTCATAGAGTGCGACGAGGCCGCCTTCAAGCGCGTCTGCGGCGAGATAAACCCCAAGGTTGTCGTCGTGACGAACATCTTCCGCGACCAGCTCGACCGCTACGGCGAGGTCACGCACACGCTCGGCAGCATACGCATTGGCCTCGAGAGGGCCCAGAGGGCGACGGTCTGCCTCAACGCGGACGACTCGCTCGTGGCCTCCCTCGCGCCGGACGCGCCCGACAGGGTGCGCTTCTACGGCATGAATACGCCCCTGGGCGACGGCGGCGGGCTCTCCGACGCGCCGAGGTGCATCGTCTGCGGCGCGGAGTATGAGTACGGCTTCCACACCTACGCCCATCTGGGCGGCTTCCGCTGCCCCAAATGCGGCTACTCCCGCACGGAGCCCGACGTGGCCGTCGTGGGCGTGGACGCGTTGAACGCGGACAGCTCCGCGGCCGAATTCCGTGTGGACGGCGAGATATACCCCACCGCGGTCAGCCTCCCGGCGGTGTACAACCTCTATAACGCCGCCGCGGCCCTCGCCGCAGCCCGGGCCATGGGCGTCGCGCCTGAGACGGCGGTGAAGAGCCTCGCGCATATCGAGCGCGGCTTCGGGCGCATGGAGAACTTTGAGCTCGGCAGGGCGAGGATAACGATGATCCTCGTCAAGAACCCCGCCGGCTGCGACCGCGCCATAGAATACCTCGCCTCCCAGAGCTTTGACGCCGCGGCCTTCTGCCTCAACGACGGCACGGCGGACGGCACGGACGTCAGCTGGATTTGGGACGCGAATTTTGAGCGGCTCTTCTCCGGCGAGAGCCCCGCTCCGAAGACGCTCATCGTCTCCGGCACGAGGGCGGAGGACATGCGCCTGCGCCTCAAGTACGCCGGCGCCGACGAGGGCTCCGTCCGCGTCATACGCGGCGAGCGAGAGCTCGCCGACGCGCTCGCCGCGGCCGGCGGGAAGGTCTGCGTCCTCCCGACCTACACGGCCATGCTTCCGCTGCGCGCGGAGCTCGCCTCCCGCGTGGGCAGAAAGGAGTTCTGGAAGTGATGGAGCTGAAAATCTGCCACCTCTACCCCGACGTGCTCAACCTCTACGGCGACAGGGGCAACGTGCTCGCGATGAAAAAGCGCCTCGAGTGGCGCGGCATAGGCTGCACGGTGGACGAAATCCCGATAGGCGAGCGGCTGCCGCTTTCGAAATTCGACCTCATCTTCATCGGCGGCGGCCAGGACTTCGAGCAGGGCCTGCTGCTCGACGATTTGCGCTCCGGCAAGGGCGAGGACATAAGGTCCGCCGTGGAGGACGGCCTGACCTTCCTCACCGTCTGCGGCGGCTATCAGCTCATGGGCCGGTATTACGAGACGCACACGGGCGAGAAGCTGCCCTTCCTCGGCGCGCTCGACCTCTACACCGTCGGCGGCGAGGAGCGGCTCATCGGCAACTTCGCCTTTGAGACCGAGTACGGCCCCGTCGTGGGCTTTGAGAACCACTCCGGCCGCACATATCTCGGCGAGGGCGTGAAGCCCCTCGGCAGGGTCATACGCGGCCGGGGCAACAACGGCAAGGACGGCACGGAGGGCGCGCGGTATAAAAACGTCTTCGGCACGTACAGCCACGGCCCCGTCCTGCCCAAGAACCCGGAGTTCTGCGACACCATACTGCTCACCGCGCTGCGCCGCAGATACCCCTCGGCCGAGCTCGAGCCGCTTGCCGACCTCTCCGAACGCGAAGCCCACGACAGCGTCCTCAAAAGCCTGACCGGCGAATAAAAAACCCGCCCGGGAGCTTTTCCCGGGCGGGTTTTTATCGCTCATTCACTTCGCAAGCGTGGGGAAACGTTTGAGGAGGGCGTTTTTCGCCCTCTCGTCGCTCAGCGCGCCGAAAACCAGGCGCAGTAGCGTCTGCGCAAGCATGGCGTTGTCGTCCGATGCGTCGAGCTTGCCGCTTATGA
>DVJK01000014.1 GCA_018716795.1 Candidatus Scatomorpha merdipullorum
TGCGCGCCTGGCGGTCGCGGAGGGTGCGGACGCTCTTGAGCGTGTCATGCGCGGCGCGGCGCAGCTGCTCGGCGCGCTCGCGCCCGCCGTAGAAGGCGTCAAGCAGCTCCGACCAGCTCGCGTATTCGCGGTTCACGGCGGAGGGGCCGTATTGCGTCACGCGCATGAAGCTGAAGTCCTTGGCCCTGCCGTCCAGCTCCAGCAGCGTCGGGGCCGTTTCCCCTGCCTCGACGCTCTCGGCGAGGGCGTCCATGGCCTCGCCCAGCCGCTCATACCCGCCCGAGCGGGCGTCGAGCTCGCGCGCCGTGAGCGGCGAGAGGGCGGAGAACGTGTCCAGCAGCCAGGCCGAGCACTCCTTATCCCGGGGCGCGGCGGCCAGCAGGCTCCGGCGCTCCTCGCCCGTGAGCGCGAAGAAGCAGGACTTCGCCGGCTTCTGCGGGTATTTGTACAGCATTCCGGGCAGCAGCCGCCTATACGCCGTCTCGCCGAAGTCGACGCGGCGCAGGCAGTCCGTTATCCGCCCCTCCTCGTCGAGCAGCAGCACGTTCGCCGCGCGGCCCATGAGCTCGCAGACGAGCGCGCGCTTTTTCTCAAGGCCCAGCTCGTCGCGCGCCGTGAGCTCGAGGACAAGCAGCCGCTCCCAGGCGGGCTGGCGCACGGCGTCTATGCGCGCGCCCGTGAGGTGCTTGCGCAGCAGCATGCAGAACATGGGCGGCTTTTCGGGGTTTTCGTACCGCTCCTCCGTGAAATGCGCCCGCGCGCCGCTTCCGGCGGCGGAGATGAGCAGCCGGCGCGAGCCGGAGCGGGTGTAGACCGTGAGGAGCAGCGCGTCCTTCGCGGGCTGCTGCACCTTGTCTATGCGCGCGCCGCTGAGCGCGGCGCCGAGCTCGGAGGCCAGCGCGGTTATGCAGACGGCGTCCAGTGGCATGGTATTACCTCCAAAGGCTGAGGGCGGGCACTGGGCCCGCCCCGATAATCAGTAGTTCAGCGCCTCGGCTATGGCCGCGAAGAGCTCGCGCACGCGCTCGCCCTCCCCTGCGAGGTGGAGCCAGCCGAAGACGGCCTCGAGGGCGGTGGCGGCGTGGTATTCGGCCTTGCTGGCGGCGTGGGGCACGGAGTTCACGTGGCTGTTGCGGCCGCGCTTATAGACGGCGCGCTCCTCCTCCGTGAGCAGAGGGAGTATCACCGCCGCGGCCTTCGCCTGCGCGGGCGCCCTGACGATGCTCACGGCGGCCCGGTGCAGGTCGGCCACCCTGCCCTTGCCGCCCTCGGCCAGGCGCGTACGCACCAGCAGCTCGTACACTGCGTCGCCGACGTGGGCGAGGGAGAGGACGCTCAGCGCGTTGAGCTCGGCGCGCGTCATTCCATGTCCTCCGGCGCGTCCGTGCCGAACTCGGCCTCGAGCCGGCTGCGCTCCGTGGGCGCGGAGCCGTTTATGAGCTGCATCTCCTGCCACTGCTGCTTAGTTATCAGCACCTGCCTGGGCTTGCTGCCCTCGAAGGGGCCGACGATGCCCAGCTCCTCCATCTGGTCGACGAGGCGCGCCGCGCGGGAATAGCCGAGCTTGAGGCGGCGCTGGAGCATGGAGACGCTGGCCTGCTTCGTGTCGAATATCACGTCCACGGCCTGCGGCAGGAGCTCGTCATAGTCCGCGAAGGCGTTATTCTCGCCCGCATCGACGTCGAAGCCGTCCTCGT
The DNA here is from genome assembly GCA_018716795.1 of Candidatus Scatomorpha merdipullorum. GTDB lineage: Bacteria > Bacillota > Clostridia > Oscillospirales > Oscillospiraceae > Scatomorpha > Scatomorpha merdipullorum. Next base: position 1,698 of record DVJK01000014.1, read on the forward strand.
CGGCGGCCTTCTCGCCCTTCTTGGGCTTGTCCTTCTCCTGCGCGGCCTTTTCAATCTCGTGCAGGACCTCGTCCGAGTATTCGGCCTGGCTGGAGCCCTTGATGTGGTCTATGACGTCCTCCCTCTCCTCGTCGGAGACGAAGGCGCCCTGCACGCGCATGGGCTTGCCGGAACCGAGCGGGGAATAGAGCATGTCGCCCATGCCTATAAGCTTCTCCGCGCCCGCGGCGTCGAGGATTATGCGGCTCTCCATCGCGCTGGAGACCGCGAAGGCGATACGGCTGGGGATGTTGGCCTTCATGAGGCCGGTTATGACGTCGGCGCTGGGCCTCTGCGTGGCGATTATGAGGTGCATTCCGGCGGCGCGGCCCATCTGGGCGACGCGGCAGATGCTCTCCTCCACGTCCTTGCTGGCCACGAGCATGAGGTCGGCGAGCTCGTCCACGACTATGACGACCTGCGGCATGGTCTCGCCGCCCGTCTTCTTCTGATGCGCGTTATAGCCCGCGAGGTCGCGCACGCCGCACTCAGAGAAGAGGCGGTAGCGCTTCAGCATCTCGACGACGGCCCACTGCAGCGCGCCGGCGGCCTTCTTGGGGTCGGTGACCACGGGCACGTAGAGGTGCGGGATGCCGTTGTATATGCCGAGCTCGACCATCTTGGGGTCAATCATGATGAGCCGCACCTGCTCCGGCGTGGCCTTGTAAAGGAGGCTCAGCAGCAGGGAGTTGAGGCAGACGCTCTTGCCCGAGCCGGTCGTGCCGGCTATGAGCATGTGCGGGAGCTTCGCGATGTTGCCGACGACGCATTTGCCGGAGATGTCCTTGCCTATGGCGAAGGTGAGGGTGCTCTTGGCATTGCGGAACTCGGGCGACTCTATGACCTCGCGCAGGTAGACAATCGAGACTATCTTGTTCGGCACCTCTATGCCGACGGTGCTTATCTTGTCCGGTATCGGCGCGATGCGCACGTTCATGACGCCCAGGGAGAGGGCGAGGTCGTTCGCGAGGTTCGTGAGCTTCGTGAGCTTGACGCCGCTCTCGAGCTCGAGGTCGTAGCGCGTGACCGTGGGGCCGCGCGTCGCGCCGACAATCCTGGCGGCGACGCCGAAGCTCTTGAGCGAGGAGGCCAGGCGCTCGCGGTTGAGGCTTATCTCCTCCCGGCCGTCCGGGGCCGCGGCGGAGGAGCGGCGCAGCAGGTCTATGGGCGGGAACTCATACTCCGGCGTCTCGGCCGCGCCCTTCTCTATGGCGGCGGCCATCTCGGCGTTGACGTTCTTGTCCGGCTTCGGCTTTTCGGCGCGTATCTCGCGCACCGTGCGGCCTATCTCGGAGCGCAGCTCCTCCTCGGGCTCGTCCGGCGCGGCGGGCGACGGGATGGGCTCGCTTATGCTTGTGAAAACCGGCTCCGGCTCCTCAAACCGGGGCGCGGGCTCATACTCCGGCGCGGGCTCCGGCTTGAAGCCGGTCATCTTCGGCTTCGGGGCCGGGCGCTCCACCTCGGGGTGCGGCGTGTACACGGTGCTGACGGGTATGGGTGTGCTGTCGGCGGGCCTGTCCCGGCGCTCGGCGCGCGCCGGCGCGGGCGGGGTATACTCGCGGAAGCGCTCGTAATACTCGTCCTCCTCGCCGGGCTCGTCGTCCATGGGCACGTCTATGGAGACGCTGCGCCTCGCAGGACGCCGGGCGGGCTGCTTCGCCTCGTCCTCGGCCCTGCGGCCGCGGCGGGGCTTCTCCGGCTCGGGCTCCGGCTCCTCATAGGCCTCATACTCCGCCCGGCCGCGGCCGCGCCAACGGGCGGCGAGCTTCGCGGGCGTCACGCGGCCTATGCACATGCAGAGCACCGCCATGATGACCAGCAGCACGGGCACGGCGCCATAGACGCTGAACATCGCCTCAAGGGCCATGGAGGCCAGGCCCGCGAGCAGGCCGCCGCTCGCAAGCTTCGTGCCGCTGACATACAGCCGCTCGCAGAGGTCGATGAAGCTCCCGCCGAAGGCGAAGCCCTCGCCGGCAAAGAGCATGTGCGCCGCCGCGCCAATCATGAGCGGCAGAAGCATCGCGCTCGTCACCCTCAGCGCGACGGGGCGGCCCCTGTGCGTCGCCAGTATGAAGGCCGAGGCCAGCAGGGCTATCGGGAAGAGGAAGTAGCCCCAGCCGAGCAGGCCCTTTATGAAGCCGCAGAAGACGTCGATGAAGAGCGCCTGCACGTCGAAATAGCCTATGAGCGAGAAGATGCCCAGGAAGGCGCAGACGACCGCGCCGACCTCGCGCCTCACGGGGCGCGGGGCGGGCCTCTTCGCGCTCGCCTTGGAGCGGGAGCTTGAAGCGGTTTTTTTCGCGCCGGCGGGCTTTTTCGCCCCTCCGGAGGATGCAGCCATAGCGTACCTGCCTTTCTCAGTAACCGAGCGAGAGCACCAGCGTCACGACGCCGGCGGCCCAGCAGTAGTAAGTAAAGAAGCCGAATTTGTTCTTGCGGGATATCATTTTCATGAGCAGGATGGCCCCGATGCCGGATATCACCGCGGCGAGCATGCCGACGAGGTAGACGGGCAGCAGCGAAACGTCGAAATCCGTCTGGATGGCGTCCACTATGCCGAGGATGTTCGCGCCCAGCACGGCGGGGATGCTCAGAAGGAAGGAAAAGCGCATGGCGAACTGCCTGTCAAGCCCCGTCGCTATGCCGGCGGTTATCGTGGTGCCGGAGCGGGAGAGACCGGGAATCGTGGCCACGCACTGGCAGAGGCCGATTATGAGCGCGTCGCTCATGCGCATGTTCTTCTCCGTCTTGTGCCCGGGCGCCATCTTGTCGGAGACGAAGAGCAGGCAGCCTGTGAGCAGGAAGGCGACGCCTATGAACCAGCTGCGGTAATAAAGCTCCTCGACCAGGCCGTTTATGGGCACGATGAGGACGAGCGGCAGCGTCGCTATGACGAGCATCAGGAAGAGCCGGGCGGCCGGAAGCGGCTGCTTCACGCGCTCGCCCGAGGCGGTCTTCCCGCCGCGCAGGACGATGAAGACCTCGCGCACAATCTCCTTGATGTCGCTCCAATAGCAGATGAAGATGCTCACCAGCGTGCCCAGATGCAGCAGCACGTCGAAGAACAGGTGCCCCTCCTCAAGCGAGTTGAGGTGGAACAGGTTTTGCAGCACGGAAAGGTGTCCCGAGCTGGAAATCGGCAAAAACTCGGCCAGGCCCTGTACCAGGCCGAGGAAAATGGCTGACCAGATGTCCACAGGCAGTCCTCCAAAAGCTTACTCAAAAATATGCGCGGAGCATACCAACTAATTATATTAGCACATTTTGCCCAAAATAACAAGGCGCGATTTGCGTGAGAAGAAGGAGCGCGGCGCGGGTGAGCTCAGGATGCCTACCGTAGGGGCGGGCTTCCACGCCCTCCCGGCGTGGGATGATGGATAACGTGATTGCTCCGCACCCCCCTTCGGCTCCCCTGAAAGGGGAGCTGTCACGGCGCTTCGCGCCGTGACTGAGGGGTTGGTGCAACGTAGGTGAACTCAGGATGCCTCTCCACCCACCGTAGGGGCGGGCTTCCACGCCCGCCCGGCGT
>DVJK01000145.1 GCA_018716795.1 Candidatus Scatomorpha merdipullorum
CTCCTGCCCGCGCTCATACAGATACTCTGGAGCCTGCCGATGGCGGCCGCGCTCTATTTCCCCTGCCGGGCCATAGCCCGGCGCGCAAGGAGGGCCTGAGCCCCCGGCCGCAAGCCCTCCGCACCGCCCCAAGCAGAGAAAGGAAAACTATGGGAAGCAAGATCCAGACCTCGCGCATCGTGGCCTTCGGCCTCGTCATACTGATACTGCTCGCGCTGTGCGTCGGCACGCTCTATCAGCTGCAGATTGTCGAGGGGGCGCAGGCCCTGGCCGAGAGCCAGGCGCACCAGTACAGCGACCAGACCGTCACCGCCGCGCGCGGGAACATACTCGACCGCTACGGCCGCGTCCTGGTGTCGAACCGCGAGTGCTATAACCTCTATATCAACACCACGCGCCTCTTCGGCGACGACGTGGAGGACCCCAACGCGCTCATTTTGCAGATGGTCAACATCGTCGAGGCCAACGGCATAGAGTGGACGGACGACCTGCCCATTACGAAGGAGCCGCCCTTCGAGTACGACGAGAACATGAGCGCACTGAGCCGCAGGATGCTCGAGGCCTACTTCGAGCGGCACGGCCTCGACGAGGACACCAGCTCCGTCGAGCTCATGAGCTATTTCCGCACCCGCTATGAGATAGCCAACAGCTATTCCTCCTCGGACATGCGCAAGATAAGCGCCGTGCGCTATGCGCTCAACGTCCGCTACGCGATAAACACGGGCGACTATATCTTCGTCGAGGACGCCTCGATAGACCTCATAAGTGAGCTCATGGGCGTCGTCGGCAACGTCATAGAGGTCCGCTCCAGCTACGTGCGCGAGTATAACACGCAGTACGCCGCGCACATCCTCGGCTATATCGGCGCGATGGAGGACTATGAGGTGGAGCAGTACATGCGCGGGGAGGACAGCGGCTATAAGCTCGACTCCCAGGTCGGCAAGACCGGCGCGGAGTACGCCTTCGAGAGCTGGCTGCACGGCTCGGACGGCACCGCGCGCGTCGAGCGGAACGCCGACGGCACGCTCATGGGCATGGTGTACACCGAGGACCCCGTGCCCGGCAACCACGTCTACCTCACCATAGACATACAGCTTCAGGAGGCCGTGGAGCGCGCGCTTGAAAACGGCATCCTGGCCCTCCAGCTCAAGCGCGACGAGGACAACGCCAAGGCCATAGCCGCCGGCAACGAGGACGAGGTGCGCGAGGATATTCAGGAGGCCGCCGCCGTGGTCGTGGACGTCAAAACGGGCGAGCCGCTGGCCATCGCCAGCTATCCGAGCTTCGACGCCAGCCGGGTTTACGAGACGGAGTATTATAAGGAGCTCACCGCGAACGCCGACGACCCGAACATACCTCAGCCGCTTTACAACTACGCGCTCATGGGCGCCTACGCGCCGGGCTCCACCTTCAAGCCCCTGACGGCGCTCGCCGCGCTGACGAACAACGTCGTCAACACCGAGACGCGCATAAAGTGCGAGGGCGTCTTCTCCAAGTACGCCGACCAGGGCTACGCGCCGCACTGCTGGATTTACGACCAGACGGACGGCCAAATCCTCCACGGCAGCGACAACGTCTCCGAGGCCATACGCGACTCCTGCAACTATTTCTTCTACTCGGTCGCGGACAGCCTGGGCATAGACGCGCTGGTCGAGTTCGCCGAGGACTTCGGCCTGGGCGAGCCGACGGGCATAGAGCTCGGCGAGACCACGGGCAACATGGCGAACCCCGACAACCACGAGGGCGTCTACGACGTGGACGCCTGGGTGTACGGCGATACGCTCCAGGCCGGCATAGGCCAGTCAGACAGCCTCTTCACCCCGCTCCAGCTCGCCGAGTACTGCGCCGCCATCGCGAACGGCGGCGTGCGCCACAGCGCCTCCATACTCAAGAGCGTGCGCAGCTTCGACTACTCCCAGCAGCTCTACGAGAAGCAGACCGAGGTGCTCAGCCGCGTCGAATCCGCGGACTACAACTTCGCCGCCGTGCAGCAGGGCATGTACCTGCTCGCGCACGACGTCAACAGTTCCTCCTCCGACGTCTACAACGCCTTTAATAATTACAGCTATAACGGCGAGTATATCGGCGTCGCCGCCAAGACCGGCACCAGCCAGCTCGGCGAGGAGAAGACCAACAACGCCATCTTCATGTGCTATGCGCCCTTCGACGACCCCGAGATAGCCGTGGCCATCGTCATATCCCGCGGCCACTCCGGCGCGAACTGCACGAGCATCGCCAAGGACATCCTCGACGCCTACTTCAGCCTGAGCGACAGGGATACGTCCGCCGAGGGCGAGAACGCCCTGCTGCGCTGAGGCTCCGGGAGGGCGGCGCGTGGAAAAAGCTTCGGATTTTCGGGCGTTTTCTGCAATTAAATGTTGCGAAATCCACATGCGCGGGATATAATAGACTATCAGGCGACCGAGAACGCCGGACGGGCCGGCGTGAGGGCAGCTTGGGAAGGGAGATATAAATGAACATTGCCCTGCTGGCCGACGACGGGAAGAAGGAACTGATGGTGCAGTTCTGCATTGCCTACTGCGGCATCCTCGCCGACCACAACCTGTGCGCGACCAATACGACGGGCAAGCTGGTAAGCGAGGCTACCGGTCTGCCCATAACGCTCTACCTGCACGACAAGCAGGGAGCCCAGCAGATAGGCGCGAGGATAGCGTATAACGAGATTGATCTTGTGCTCTGCTTCTGTGATCCGACGAACCCCGACGGCTTTGAAAGCGTCAACAAGCTGGCCCGGCTCTGCGACCAGTATATGATACCGATGGCCACGAACGCGGCCACCGCCGAGGTGCTCATACAGGGCCTGCGCCGCGGCGACCTCGACTGGCGCGATATAGTAAATCCGAAGAAAAAATAATCCCAACGGGCGGCGGTGAATTCGCCGCCCGTTGCATGACCGAGGAGGATAAACACCCATGGACAAAGTAACTCCGCGCACGCTCTCCGGCTTCATGGAGCTGCTTCCCGCGCCTCAGCAGCAGATGGAAAAGCTGCTCGAGACCCTGCGCCGGACCTACGCGCTCTACGGCTTCACGGCGCTGGACACCCCGGCTATCGAGTCCGCCGAGGTGCTGCTCGCGAAGGGCGGCGGCGAGACGGAGAAGCAGATATACCGCTTTATGAAGGGTGACAGCGACCTCGCGCTGCGCTTTGACCTCACCGTCCCGCTGGCCAAGTACGTCGCCGCGAACTACGCGAGCCTCGCCTTCCCCTTCCGCCGCTATCAGATAGGCAAGGTCTGGCGCGGCGAGCGGGCCCAGCGCGGCCGCTTCCGCGAGTTCTACCAGGCGGATATCGACGTCATAGGCGACGGTAAGCTCGACATCATGAACGACGCCGAGGCTCCCGCGGTCATCGCCCGCGCCTTCGCCGAGCTCGGCCTCGAGGACTTCACGATACGCATAAACAACCGCAAGGTGCTCGGCGGCTTCTTCGAGCTCCTGGGCATAGCCGGCAAGACGACCGAGACGCTCCGCACGGTGGACAAGCTCGAGAAGATTGGGCCCGCAAAGGTGCTGGAGATACTCAGAGACGACTGCGGCATGAGCGCGGAGCAGGCGGAGCGCGTGCTTGAGTTCGTGACGCTCTCCGGCACGGACGAGGAAAAGCTCGCCTATCTCGACGAGCGCGCCTCCGGCAGCGCCCTGCTCGCCGAGGGCGCGGCGGAGCTGCGCGCGGTCATCGAGGCCCTGCCCAGCCTGGGCGTGCCCAAGGAGCGCTTCGCCATCGACCTCACGATTGCCCGCGGCCTCGATTACTACACCGGCACGGTGTACGAGACCGTCGTCAACTCCCACCCGGAGATAGGCTCCGTCTGCTCCGGCGGCAGGTACGACAACCTCGCCGAGTATTATACGGACCGGAAGCTGCCCGGCGTCGGCCTCTCTATCGGCGTCACGCGCCTCTTCTACGTCCTGGGCGAGCAGGGGCTGCTCAACCCCGCGGTCAACACCGCGCCCTGCGACGCCATAGTCCTGCCCATGACCGAGGACACGGCCTTCGCCGCCCACGCGGCCACGGTGCTGCGGGATTACGGCATCCGCACCCAGCTGTACACCGAGCAGAAGAAGTTCAAGCAGAAGCTCTCCTACGCGAGCAAGCTGGGCATACCCTTCGCCCTCATAATAGGCGAGGACGAGCTTGAAAGCGGCGAGGTCTCCCTCAAGGACATGAACGCCGGAACCCAGGCGCGATACACGCCCGAGGACGCCGCGCTGGCCGTCCTGGAGGCCGTCCGTGCGCGCGGGGCCGAGAAACTTATAAAAGCTGATTAAAGGGGATAGATAGCGATGCAGTCAAGAACTCACACCTGCGGCGAGCTTCGCGCCGCCGACGCGGGAAAAAAGGTTAAGATATGCGGCTGGATGGAGAACGTCCGCGAGGTCTCCGCGGCGCTCGCCTTCGTCGTCGTGCGCGACTTCTACGGCACGACCCAGGTCGTCGCCGAGACGGAGGAGCTGGTGAAGACCTTCAGGGCCATCACCCGCGAGAGCACCATAAGCGTCGAGGGCGCCGTCCGTGAGAGGGCGAGCAAGAACCCCAACATGCCCACCGGCGACATTGAGATAGTCCCCGAGGCGGTCGAGGTGCTCGGCAAATGCCTGCACAACGAGCTGCCCTTCCAGATAAACCGCTCCCGCGAGGCGGACGAGAGCGCCAGGCTCAAATACCGCTATCTCGACCTCCGGAACCCCGAGGTCAAGGCGAACATCATCCTGCGCTCCAGGGTAATCGCCGCCCTGCGAAAGAGCATGACCGAGCACGGCTTCATGGAGATAACGACGCCGATACTCACCGTCTCCAGCCCCGAGGGCGCGCGCGACTACCTCGTGCCCGCGCGCAACCACCCGGGCAGGTTCTACGCGCTTCCGCAGGCGCCGCAGCAGTTCAAGCAGCTGCTTATGGCCTCGGGCTTCGACCGCTACTTCCAGATTGCGCCCTGCTTCCGCGACGAGGACGCGAGGGCCGACCGCTCGCCCGGCGAGTTCTACCAGCTCGACATGGAGATGGCCTTCGCAAGCCAGGAGGACGTCTTTGAGGTCCTCGAGGACGTGCTGCCGCCCATCTTTGCGGAGTTCGGCAAGTATAACCGCGCCTCCGGCTCGCCCTTCGCGCGCATCCCCTACGCCGAGGCGCTTGAGAAGTACGGCACGGACAAGCCCGACCTGCGCATCGATCTCACGGCGGCGGACGTCACCGAGC